>CAIJNR010000113.1 GCA_903822055.1 uncultured Francisellaceae bacterium
GATTAACCAATTAATTTAACAATATTAGATTAAATACATTATGATCAGAGTTGCCAAAATTACAGACTATGCAATGGTTATTTTAAGCTTGATTGCTAAAATTTCTAGTACATATAAAAAATTAAATTCAAATTCTGAATTTATAGAAAATCAAAACCCAAATTCAAATATAATTTGTGCCAGCACTATTTCTGAACAAACCAGTATACCATTACCAACTGTTGCTAAAATTTTAAAAATACTTGCTCAAAAACAAATATTAACTTCTTATCGTGGTACATCTGGTGGTTATAGATTAGCAATTAATCCTGACAATCTCTCTATATTTCAGATAATAGAAATTTTTGAAGGGCCAATTGCAATTATGGAATGTAATTCAAATAAAAAACAATGCTCAATTGCAAAAAAATGCCATATTAATAATCATTTTAATAAAATTAACCAAATGATTTATAAAACTTTAGAAAAATTTACTTTAAATGATTTATTGTAAGGAACTGTGCAAAGAACTTATACTTTTTTCACTTGCGTACACGAGCTGCGCTCAGACAAACGCTCGTTTAAAAGTATAAGTTCTTTGCACAGTTCCTAAATATAAATTTATAGGCGGTATATGGACTTAAATAAATTAATCAATCAGCAATATTCGGCAGGTTTTGTAACAGATATAGAATCTGAGCAAGCGCCGCGTGGATTAAATGAAGATATTATTAAGTTGATCTCCAATAAAAAAAATGAACCAGATTTTATGCTGCAATTTCGGCTTCAAGCCTATAGACATTGGTTAACTATGATAGAACCTACTTGGGCAAGCGTTTCGTATCCAAAAATTAATTATCAAGATATTATTTATTTTTCTGCACCAAAAATTAAAAATCAACCAAAAGATTTAAGCGAAGTTGATCCTAAATTATTAGCAACTTACGAAAAATTAGGCATTCCATTACACGAACGAGCTTTATTAGCTGGGGTTGCAATTGATGCGGTATTTGATAGCGTTTCGGTTGCTACGACTTTTAAAGAAAAATTAAAAGACCATGGAATTATTTTTTGCTCATTTTCAGAGGCTGTACAAAATCATCCAGAATTAATTAAAAAATATCTCGGTACTGTTGTGTCATATAAAGATAATTTTTTTGCTTGTTTAAATGCTGCGGTATTCACTGATGGATCTTTTTGCTATATTCCAAAAGGCGTACGTTGCCCTATGGAGTTATCTACTTATTTTAGAATTAATGCAATATCCACTGGACAATTTGAACGAACTTTAATTATTGCAGAAGAAGATAGTCACGTAAGCTATTTAGAAGGCTGTAGTGCCCCAATGCGTGACGAAAATCAATTGCATGCAGCTGTTGTCGAATTAGTAGCATTAACTCATGCCCAAATTAAATATTCTACTGTGCAAAACTGGTATCCTGGCGATCAAAATGGAGTTGGTGGAATTTACAATTTTGTTACTAAAAGAGGCGTATGTCTTGGTAATAATTCTAAAATTTCTTGGACACAAATTGAAACAGGCTCGGCTATTACTTGGAAGTACCCAAGTGTTATTTTACGAGGAGATAATTCGCGTGGAGAATTTTATTCTGTAGCACTTGCTAATTTACATCAACAAGCTGACACTGGAACTAAAATGCTACATTTTGGTAAAAACACCTCTAGTGTAATAATTTCTAAAGGAATTTCTGCGAGTTTTGGTAAAAACACTTATCGCGGTAAAGTGTATGTTGCACCAAACGCCGATAATGCGCGTAATTATACCCAATGTGATTCGCTACTTCTTAGTGACACTTGTAGTGCCAATACTTTTCCAAAAATAGAAGTTAAAAATAATACTGCAAATGTTGAACATGAGGCTACCACTCGTAAAATTAGTGAAGAACAATTATTTTACTGCTTACAGCGTGGTATAAATCAAGAAAATGCTATTTCCATGATCGCAAATGGTTTTTGCAAGCAAGTTTTTAAAGAATTACCATTGGAATTTGCAGTTGAGGCTCAAAAATTATTAGAAGTTAGTTTAGAAGGATCTGTAGGATGAATAAAACTGAACCATTATTAGAAATAAAAAATTTAACCGTTGCATCTCGGAATAATTTAAAAACCAATCCATCTAATAAAACCTCAGAGAATAAAATTATATTAGAAAATTTAAATCTAACTATTTATCCTGGAGAAATTCATGTGATTATGGGGCCTAACGGTGCTGGAAAAAGTACTTTGGCTAATGTATTAGTCGCACACCCAGATTATACTATTATGGATGGCTATATAAAATATTTAGGCGAAGATTTAGCAAATTTACCACCAGATTTATGTGCACAAAAAGGAATTTTTTTAAGTTTCCAGAATCCAATTGCCATACCAGGTGTGTCTAACCTGCAATTTTTAAAAACTTCTTTAAATGCTATTAGATTATCTAGAGGCGAAAAACCATTAGATGCAATAGATTTTTTAAATATAATTAAACAAAAAATTGAACTTTTACAAATTCCTGAAGAATTTTTATATAGATCTATTAATGAAGATTTTTCTGGTGGAGAAAAAAAACGTAACGAAATTTTACAAATGATGTTGTTACAGCCAAAATTAGCTATTTTTGATGAAATAGATTCAGGTTTAGATATTGATGCATTACAAATAGTTGCTAATGGCATAAAATCCACAATGGCCAAGGACACTGCTGTATTATTAATTACTCATTATCAAAGAATTTTAAAATATATTAAACCAAATATAATTCATATTTTAACTAATAAAAAAATAAGTATTTCTGGTGATCAGAAATTAGTAAAAAAATTGGAAGCTGAGGGTTATAGTTGGTTGAAGTCAATTGATGGAAAACAAACTTTATGATCTCTGGTTTTAATTCTGAAAATTGTTTATTTGTTGAGCTGGATAAATTCCCTAAAGATTTACAAAATTTATTGATTATAAATTTTGATGATCATAATAATTTACATATAAATATTGCTAACAATACAATTTTTTCTAAGCCAATTTATTTGATTAATAATATAAGCTGCAATTTTAATATAATTATTAATGTTGGCAACAACAGTCAACTTACCATAATAGATCATAAACAAAATCAAAATAGTATTACTAAAATAATTTGTGAAAAATATTCTGTGCTTGATTATTATGTAGTTCAAAATATGGATAATTCTAAATTATATATACAACAAAATATCAATAGTAAATTTATGGCAAAAATATTAGCTAATAATTCTAATGACAACAAATTACAACTAGAACTTAATTTGCTAGAAGCCAATACTTTTGCTGAAATAAATGTTTTGCAAAATACTAAGCATACATATATACACTCTGTTGATTTATTAATTAATCATTTAACAACAGGTAGTGCGAGTTACACCTTAACTCGAACTATTGCTGCTGACCAATCAAGTGCTAATTTAAATGGGAAAATTGTTGTGCATAAATCGGCCAAAAAAACCCAAGCTAATTTGCAAAATAAAAGCTTGATTTTATCTAAACAAGCGTCGGTTATTAGCTGTCCAGAATTATTGATTGATAATAATGATGTAATTTGTACACACGGATCTAGTGTTGGCAATTTAGATGCTAATGCTTTATTTTACATGCAAACTCGCGGAATAAGTTTAAAAGATGCTAGCCAAATGTTATTGCAGGCATTTTTACAGCCGATTATACAAAAAATTAAATATCCTGAAATTGTTAACTATTTGGATTGTTTATGATTCATACTGTTCGTCAAGATTTTCCAATTTTAAAAACAAAAGTACATAACCATGATCTTGTTTACTTAGATAATGCCGCAACATCACAAAAACCATACCAGGTAATTGATGCCGTTACGGATTTTTATAAGAATTTTAACGCTAACATTAATCGTGGCCCACATTATTTAAGCGAAATTGCGACTTTGAAATTTGAAGAAGCTAGAGAAAAAATTAGAAAATTGATCAACGCTAAATATGCTGCAGAATGTATTTTTACTAAAGGTACAACCGAATCTATAAATTTAGTAGCTAGTAGCTTTGGAGTAAAATTTTTGCAACCAGGTGATGAAATTGTTTTATCTACCATGGAACACCATTCTAATATTGTCCCATGGCAGTTACTTCAATTACAAAAAGATATTAAGCTAAAAATAATTCCCATGTTAGTAAATGGGGAACTAGATTTAACTAATTTTAATGCTTTGTTAACAGAGAAAACTAAACTTGTTAGTATTACGCATGTATCTAATGCACTTGGCACTATAAATCCAGTAAAAAAAATAATAGATCTTGCTCATAAAAAAAATATTCCAGTATTGTTAGATGGTGCACAAGCTGTAAGCCATGGGGTAATTGATGTTACAAATTTGGATTGTGATTTTTATGCTTTTTCTGGACATAAAATGTTTGGTCCAACAGGTGTTGGGGTACTTTATGGTAAGAAAAAATATTTAGAACAAATGCCACCATATCAAGGTGGTGGACAAATGATTTTAAAAGTTAGCTTTAACGAGACAATTTATAATGAATTGCCATATAAATTTGAAGCAGGTACTCAGCCAATTGCTGCAATAGTTGGGTTAGGTGCTGCAATAGATTATATCAATCAGCTAGATCTTGTTAAATTATGGCAACATGAACATGATTTATTAGAGTACGCTATTTTAAAATTACAGACTGTTCCAGGATTAACTATTATTGGTAATGCTAAAAATAAAATTAGTATTTTGTCTTTTATGTTGGATCAAATTCACCCTCATGATGTTGGAACGATTTTAAATAATTCTGGTATAGCAATTAGAACTGGTCATCTGTGTACTATGCCTATTATGGATTTTTATAAAATTCCAGCACTTAATCGTGCGTCATTTAGCATATATAACACTTTAGAAGAAGTGGATAAATTATATTTTGCGTTGTTAAATGTGCGAGATGTTTTTAAGAAAAAATAATATATTTAACTAATATGGTGATCACAATCTAATTTTAGGTGTTTTTTAGAATACCTAAAATTAGATTGAAACGAGTATATACCTCTACATTATTAGCTGAATCTTCAATCTCATAGCATGTATGCGCACTTTTAATGCTATTTTGAAATGTGGTAAATTGTTTTCCTGAAAACTTCTTATAACAAGAGCATATACAGGAATATAAAATGCCAAATGAATTATATCAACTATTAACAGCAATTAAAGATAACAACTATCATCGAGTTAACACATTAACAGATCCAAGTTCTGATGAGTTAATAGATGTAAATTTAAAAGGAGAATATGGTGAAGGTCTTGTGGAAATGGAAGTTCCTGCCGTTCCTTTGTATTTATCTCTTTATTTAGGTAATTTGGAAATCACCGAACTGTTATTGAAAAGAGGTGCAAATCCAAATTTAAAATCAAATAATTATGATGTTGAAGGCGATGATTTTGAAGAAGAGGAAGGTGAATCTCCATTAGAAATTCTTATAAGAGCACCATTAACTATAGAAAATCTTTCTGTTAGATTGGAAATGATTGAACTGCTATTTCGTGCTGGTGCTGTAATTGAAGAAGATGTAGTAAACCATGTACTTTCTACTTGTAGAGAATTACTAGCACGAAAATCCATAGTTCTTGAATTATATAAAACTTTCGCTAAAAAGTTATGTACTTTAAAAGTATTCGATGAATTTCTTAGTTCTGTTAAGGGCAACGATATAGAATTAGTAAAACAATATTTAAAAGAAACTGTTCCTATGCACGACGACGCTACCGGAATATTAATTTGTTCATGTAAAATTGATCCATATTATGATGGTGGCAAGTATGGAACGGCTATTTTGCATGCGGTAAGTTTGGAAGATTCCAGCATGTTTAAATTGTTGCATGAAAATGCATTGCTTCATGGCAGCAAAAATCATTTAAAAATTACAGATTTTCATGGCAACACACTATTGCATATAGCTGTCATGAATAAAAATTTTTTCATGATCGATCGTTTGTTGGAGCTTAAAGTAGACCAAACAATTAAAAACAATTCAGGAGCTATAGCTGAAGAGTTGTCCGACGATAATGCAGTACATAAATTATTTAGACAATATTCAGCTAAAGGTGAACCTGCTTTGTCATGGTTGTGTGCTAAATACATAGTTAGTAATAATAGTGGTTTTTTTGAGGAAGTGATTTCAGATAAATTTTTACCATTCGAAGTACAATCTCTTGTGTATTTAGGTAGAACAGGAAAAACATTATAAGTTGTTAGATTCACAAGAATTTGATGTTTTACATTGGACCTAGTCGCAACAATTGATTCTCTGTTTGTTTAGCAGTTGGAGAAGAATGTGCTGAACCTAACATGCTAGGGGTGCCAGGCAATAGTGAGTATTCATTTTCCATAGATGACAAGCTGGGTTGAGTATTGTTAGATAGCGTGTTAGAGGTAGTATAGTCGCTAAGTGCATTTGGGCTATGAATAAAATCATCTTCTTCTTGAATATATGAAGCACTATTTCTCATCCAATCCTGTCGTGAATTATAACTATTATATTGTTCTAAATGTACTGGTTGAGCTAGTGGGTTAAGTTGTACTGGTTGTTCAATAAAATTTTCTTGATGATCTTTAATCATACTATTTAGTGCAGGCAAACTATCTAGTTGATAAATATAGGTTAGTGTTTGCTCTAATGATGTTCTTTCATCGCAATTTTCTTGTGTAATTTTTAAACAACCAAGACAATAACCTTGTATTTCATTTAATTGTTTAATAATAGTCTTTTTCCGTAACACAACGGTGGTTATAAATTTTTTATAGGAAGATGGTTCTATTAGCATTTTTATTTGATTAAACCTAGTTGTAGGATTTTCATTATATAATGTGTTTAATGCGCTATGCCCGTGTTTGTTTTGTAAAGGTAATGCACTGTACAAATCTTTAATGCGTTCAGGATCGTTTGTTGCTAAATCAATTAATTTTTTCAACAAATGATCATAATGCTTAGTTACAATAATATATAAACCAGTGCTATGATTATGTTTGTTTTGTAATGCTAAAGTTTTATATAATTTTTGTAACAATTGTGGATCTTTAGATAGTTTTTGCGAAGACAACAAGTTAAAAAGTCCGTATAATCCTTTAAAAACTTCTAAGTTATCTCCGACTTCATCAGTTAATTCATCCAAAACCAGCTCGATGATTTTTTTTATTGTATGTTCATGTTTATAAGATTGTGCCACAATTGTTAGATAATTTTTTAAAAATGCTGGAAGTTCCTCTTCTGTTTTTTTGTTTAGCACAGAAGAAATAAAATCTACTATCTCATTGTTTCCAAAGATTTTTCTTGTTAATAATATGTTATTTAAGCGTTCTTTAAATGATTTAATGTTTTTGATTGGCATAATTTATTATCTCTCTTAAAGTAAATACTTTAAGTATAGATAATATGAAAATTATAAATTTATGACACTGGTGTTTGTTGCGTAGTATAGTGAGTATATACTCTCTACTAATGAGTATTAGGTATTCTAAAAAACAAGGAGTGTTGTTTGAGCACAGCGGAGCTGGGCGAGTTTCACGACTTGTTTTTTAGAATACCTAATACTCGTGTGCGATCATTATAGATACAAAAAATTAATAGGTAATATATGCATCTTCTATTTCTGATAATTTTTTTAAATCTGTTAACAATTGTTTTCCTGGATTAACTGTCCAATTTGCACCAAATTTGATCTTGGTTAGTGTGTCAGTTTTTTTGTAATGCAATATTAATGGACAATTTCCAGGGTGTGGCATAATTATTTTTTTTATTTTTTCAGATACAGTAACCGCATCATTAATTAATGGATTTAAAATTATAGTTACATTGTTTGCAAGTTCTTGAACTGTATTAATAAAATTCATGATTTTATTACATTTTATTTTAAATCCACCAGTATAGTTGTCTTTAGTTGCATCCCCTTCTATTACTATTAATTGATCTTTTTTTAATAATTCTTTGTTTTGTTGATATAAATCTGAAAAAATCACTATTTCTTGTCGGGCTATTGAGTCGTCTAAAGTTACAAATGCCATTTTATCTCCGCGTTTAGTCCGAGTTAACCTTATCGCAACTATACATCCTGCAAATTTTTGAGATTTTTTTTCTAAAGTGGCTTGGTTAAATTTGATGATCCCAAGTTTCGTTAATTCTTTTTCGAATGCTATTAATGGATGATCAGAAAAATAAAAACCCAATGCTTCTTTTTCATAAGCTAATAACTCTTGCTGATCCCATTTTGAACAAATGTTTTCTGAAAATTCTAACTGTACATTTGATTCGTTAGTATAATAGTTAGCAAATAGGTCTAATTGCTTTTCGCAACGTTTTTGTGATTTAGAAGCAAGTTTAATAGCGATTTCTAAATAATTTAAAAGAGCAGCTCTATGTAAATGAAAACAATCTAATGCTCCAGCTTTAATTAAAGCTTCTAATGTTTTACGCGATACCTTATGTAAATCAACTCTTGTACATAAATCTAACAAATTGTTAAATTCACCTTGTTCTCTAATTGAAACTATATGTTTAATAGCCGTCTCACCAACACCTTTGATAGCACCTAATCCATAATTAATGTTAGTGGATGTTTTAGCTATAAAGTTATATTCGCACTGGTTTATATTTGGTCCATTTACGGCAATACCAATGTTTCTGCAATCTACAATGAATATAATAATTTTATCGGTATTAACCATATCCAAAGAAAGAACAGCTGACATAAATTCTGCTGGATAATGAGTTTTTAACCAAGCAGTTTGATAGGTTATTAATGCATATCCAGCAGCGTGAGATTTATTAAAGCCATAACCTGCAAACTTTTCTATTAAATCAAAAATGTTACTTGCGTTGGTTTGTCCTAACTTTAAAGAACCATGTCGATTAGCATCTAAATCACAAACACCCTTAATAAAAATCTCTCTTTGCTCGGCCATTGACTCTGCTTTTTTCTTACCCATGGCGCGACGTAACAAATCGGCAGCCCCCAAAGTATATCCTGCTAATATTTGGGCGATTTGCATTACTTGTTCTTGATAAACTATTACCCCATAAGTTGCTTGTAAAACTGGCAATAATTCTTGATGAGGGTATTGAATTACTTCTTTGCCAAGTTTGCGATTTATAAAATCGTCGACCATCCCAGACTGTAATGGACCAGGTCTATATAAAGCACCAATCGCAATTAAATCTTCAAATAAAGTTGGTTGTAATTTAATAGTTAATTCTCGCATACCCCTAGATTCCAATTGAAATACTGCAACAGTATGGCCATGACATAAAAAATCAAAAGTTTCTGCATCATTTAATGCTATTTCGTGAATGTTTAATTTGGCAGAAGAATTTATATTTTGGTTGATAGATCTAACTGCTAAATCAATAATTGTTAAAGTTTTTAACCCTAAAAAATCAAACTTTACTAAACCAATATCTTCTATGTCATTTTTATCAAATTGAGTAACTGGAGAAACATTATTTGCTTCGTAATATAGTGGAGAAAAATTAACAATTGGCATCGGAGAAATAACTAAACCACCTGCATGTTTACCAACGTTTCTAGTAATTCCTTCTAATTTTCTGGCTAAATCTATTATAGATTTTACTTCATCATCTTCTTCATATTTAGTTTTTAAAAGTACTTCTTGCTCTAATCCTTTATCAATAGTCATGCCAAGTTCTAATGGAATTAATTTGGCAATCTGATCAACAAAACCATATGGGTTACCTAGCACCCTTCCAACATCACGAATAGCCGCTTTGGCGGCCATTGTTCCATAAGTGATTATTTGGGCAACCGAATCTTTACCATACTTGTGTACCACATATTCTATAACTAAATCACGTCCATTAATGCAAAAATCAATATCAAAATCTGGCATGGAAACTCGTTCTGGATTTAGAAATCTCTCGAATAATAGCCCAAAAGGTAATGGATCGATATTAGTAATTTGCAGAGCAAATGCGACTAAAGAACCAGCACCAGAACCACGTCCAGGTCCTACTGGTATTTCTTGCTGTAAGGACCATTGAATAATATCTGCCACTATTAAAAAATAACCAGCAAATCCCATTTTATTAATAACAGATAACTCTACTTCTAAACGTTCAGTATATTTTTCTGGTAATTCTAAATAATTATTATAATGTAATCTGTTTACTAAACCATCTTGAGTTATTTTAGTTAAATATTCTTGCTCAGAAGTACTGTCTGGTGTTTGATATTTTGGTAAATAAGTTTTGCCTAGCTCTAATCGTACATTACAACGTTTTGCAATTTCTACAGTATTAATTAAAACTTCTGGTAAATCAGCAAACAAATCGTGCATTTCTTTAGGATTTTTTAAATATTGCTGCCCAGTATAATCTTTTTTACGTTGTGCATCATCTAATCTAACACCCTGGTTAATACATACTCTAGCTTCGTGAGCTGTAAAATCATCTGGTTCTAAAAACCTAACTTCTCCTGTTGCTATTAATGGAATGTTTTGCCCAGCAATTTTTAGTATTTTTTGGATCTGCTGTTCTTCTGATGTTTTACCGATCCTACTTATGGAAATATAAAACCTATCTCCAAATAATTCTAACCAATGTTTAGCTAAATTTTCAGCAGTTAGTAAATCATTGTTTAATATAGATTGACCGATATCACTGTAGCTCATTGGGGCAATTGCTATTAATCCAACATGTAATCCATCAATCCACAACCAATCTTTATGGATCATAGGTTTATTATTTTGCCAATTATTATATGATTTAGAGATCAACTGCATTAAATTTTTTAACCCGATATTATTTTGGCATAATAATGTTAAACGTTGTTCGTTATGCTCGTTATCCGTTAACCAAACATCACAACCAATAATTGGCTTAATTTTCATGCTGATCGCAGTTTTATAAAACTTCATCATACCAAATAAATTTGATTGATCAGTTAATGCCACGGATTGCATGCCAAATTTTGCAATTTTGGTTAGAAATGATTTAAGCCGCAAAATACCATCTATTATGGAGTATTCGCTATGGCAATTTAAATGAACAAATTTATGCATATATTACCTTTTATTTGCTCAGCCCTTTACGACAATACCAACACAAATAAACAGGTATACCACTTAAGGTAAACAAACTAGAAAACAATAAAGTACGAATTGGAGTTTCATAAATAATCCATCCGCAAAATATAAGTGCAATTGTGGCTATTAAATATACCCCAATGGATTTGTTTTTCTCTTTAATTAACAATTTTAAAAAACTAATGGCACAAATAAAATATACAAATAAAAATGCAATTACAGATATATCAATAATTTTTGTTATTTGTTCAGATAAACTGCTGGTGGAAGTTAAAATAAGTAAAGGTACTATTCCTACACAACTAATAATAATTCCATAAACTGGAGCATCACCTTTATTTTTGATACTAAAAAATTTTGGCATTAATCCATCAATAGATAAACCTAAAGCAATTTGTCCGCTGGTTAAGATCCAGGCATTTAATGTTCCAATACATATTATTGAAGCAATTATAGAAACCAATAAATGCCAATTACCGCCAAATATATATTGAGCTGCATCTACATACGCTGCATTAGAATTCATTAATTGTGGTCCAGGAATTAATCCCATAATACCTACGAAATTTAGTATGTAAAGTAATGCGACACTTAGTGTTCCCCCAATAATTGCGCGTGGAATGGTAACAGACGGATTAATAACAGAATCAGCAGGAGTTGTTGCTGTTTCTAAACCTATAAAACCCCATAAAGCAAACAATGTTGTTTTACCTAACATACTAGAATGAGATAAATGAGCAACTTGAGGATCTATAGTAAAATTTTGCCAATTAAAATAACTGAGTGCCGCAATTGGCAAAATTAATAGTGGAATAAATTTTAAAATTGCTAGAAAAAATTCTGCATTGCCAGCAACTTTTACACCTTTTAAATTTAATAAAGTAATACAAAATAACAAACCAATTTCTAATAATAAATAAATTGCTTGGCTATTATTTATAAAATTAATATTGTGTCCAAACAAGCTATCTAAAAACGCGGATAAATAACCAACACTAGTTACAATAACTGCAGTAGTGCTGATCCAAGAAATTACCCAATAAGTCCAACCACTAAAAAAAGCTATTTTTGGTCCAAAAGCATGTTGCACATATACATGTGGGCCACCAGTTTTAGGTAGGCGTGAACAAAGAGAGGCAAAAACATAGCACAACGCCATGGCCCCTAATCCAGCAAGTAAGCATCCAAACAATCCAAGTACTCCATAAGGAGCAAGGCATGGTGGTAAGGTAAATACTCCTGAACCAATCTGACTACCAGTTACAATAGAAAAAACTGCCCAAAATCCAATTTTATTAGAGGTGGGTATAGATTTATTGGTATTATGGGTAGGTTTAGGCATAGATTTGGAACTAGATTTAGACAACATATCAAATAACCTTATAATAATTAGCAACAAATTATGTCTCTAAAAGCTTACTAAAATCAATGATTGTTTTAACAGGTTGTGATTAAAAGGTAGATCATGGGAAAGCCCTTTAAAACCGTCTATTTGATAATATTTGAGTTGTTGTTATTACTTGATTGATGTAAAGATAATTCAAGTCAGTTCTGTCGCATAAATTTATTTAATTATATTGCGACAGAACTAGAATTGTTTGTTAAATATTATTTTTTAGGTCCTGGTTTTTTTGCCTTTTTTGCTTCTTCTTCTGCTGCTTTTGCTTTTTGTTCCATTAGTTGTCTTCTTTGAGCAAATGTAAGCAAAGATGGATCTACTTCTTGACTAGAAGAAGCGGTTGATCTATGTGCGTTTGTTTCAACTGTTCTTCTGCGAGCCATGGCATCTCGTAATAATTTTTCATCTGCATTTTCAGTGGAAGCAGTATTTTTAATAGGAGAGACATGTCGTAGATGGGTATCATGTAATGATTGATTGCTTACTCCTGCCATATGTATTGGGTGAGATCCTATGCTGCTAGATGCTACAGGTGGTATTATAGATCGAGGAATTGCTGCTAGATGTCTTGCTTGCTCTCTTGCAATTGCTTCTCTAGTAAGTGCTGCCTCGTTTGATGTTGTTTCTCTAGCATGATGTTCTTCTTGTATCATAACAGCTTGTTGGGTTATAGCTTGTATTGCTGCTATCCCGTGTTGAGTTATTTCACGTATAGCCTTTATTTCATCTTCTATTATTTTTTCTCTGTCGTGTGTTTCTGTTAAACGAAACCCTTCTATCATACGTATTGCTTCTATAGAGCTTGCTTGTAAAGATAGTATGTGCCTTAAGGAAGCGTCAGTTTCATGTGTTATATCGGTTCTGCCAAGAGTTTCGTTATGTCCATGAATACGTCTTTGTTCTATGGCTCTTAATTCAGCTTCATAACGAGCAGTTTGTTCATTAGTAAAATTCATTACTACTTGTGCAATTGCATCAGTTATACGATCTGCCATTGCAGGGGTTGGAACGATTTGTTGAAAACGTGTAGATGTTCCAGTTGTAAGGAGCTCATGTAATTCTTCATCAGAAAATTGTTGTAATATAGCTACTCTTTGTTTTATTAAGCTGAACATTGTCATGACTTTTCTCCATTATGTTTTTTTATTGTTATTATTATTTGATATTTATAGTTATATATAATTAGGCAAGTATCATTTAAAAAAAGTTCAGTACCAAATGTAATTGCATTAAGTTAAATCAATTAATGTGTGTATAGTGTGCTTGTATAGTGGCGGCTATAGATATAAAATCGCGCCCGGAGATTTTATTATTAAGTATTTGGCTTGTTATTGCTTTGTTGTTTATAAAGTCTTGTTTTATTGAGTAAAAATATAAAAATCAATATACAAAATAAGTTATTAAAAAATATAAA
>CAIJNR010000114.1 GCA_903822055.1 uncultured Francisellaceae bacterium
GGGTGGAAGGTGTTAAAATTGGCGAAGATCGCTAAATAGTTACAATTTTCGCCGAACTGAGATAAAAAGGAGAGTTATAATATGCAACAAACGAACCGTATTTTTATTGTTGGACATATGGGTGCAGGCAAATTTATATTTACTGAAGCGTTGGCTAAAAAATTAGGATGGCAAATCGTCGATGCAAATCCAAGTATTGAACGTTATATTGGCCGACAAACACGAGATATTCTAGGTGAGCAAGGTGAAGCAACGTTTAATCGTTGTCAAGCAGACATCATTTCTCATTCTATTGAAAAAGAAAATGTTGTCGTTTTACTGGAAGAATGTGTTGTATTAAGTGAACAATGTCGAAAATTGTTATCTGCTGAATTTGTCGTCTATTTAAAAGTCTCTATTCCAACTCAACTTGGACGTATGAAAAATGGACGTGTTCCATCGCTTCCAGTGGAAGATATGAAGAATTTCTTAGAAAAACAACATCGCGAACGAAATGCTTTTTATGAAGAAGTCGCTACTTTGATTGTTGAATCTGTTGGTTATTCAGACCAAGTTTCGGAAATCAATAAAATCATTGAGGAAGATGTCAATAAAGTTATAAAGGCTCTTGGGAAGTAAGTGAGAATACATATAAACCAAACATTACTTGGCTATACTAATATATTGGTTTCTAAATTAGGGCTTGGTACAGTCAAGTTTGGTAGAAATACTGGAGTAAATTATTCTACCCAATTTAATATTCCAGACGATAAAACTATCAAAAAACTATTATCCACTGCTAAAGAATTAAATATTAATTTATTAGATACAGCACCAGCTTATGGTTCTAGCGAAGAACGATTGGGTACTTTTTTACAAAACGAACGACACCAATGGATAATTTGCAGTAAAGTAGGTGAAGAATTTAATAATAATCAATCTTCGTTCAACTTTACTAAAGAGTACATCATTTCTTGCCTACATAGAACTTTAAAACGCTTAAACACTGATTATTTAGATTTATTATTAATTCATTCTGATGGTCAAGACGAAGAAATTATAAATACTTACCAAGTATTTGATACTTTAATTAATTTAAAACAACAAGGATTAATTCGCGCTTTTGGTATGTCGAGTAAAACCATAGCCGGTGGCATATTAACTGCCAAATCAGCTGATGTAGTTATGGTAACTTTAAATTTAAATCATTTAGAAGAAATACCCGTCATAACAGAGGCTTTAAAATTAAATAAGGGGGTTTTAATAAAAAAATCTTTAGATCGCGGGTATCTTGCCATCCAACCAAGCATGGATTTAATTTTTAAAAATCCAGAGATCCTAGGAGTTCATAGTGTTATTATGGGAACAATAAACCCTTTACATCTAAAAGAGGCAGTACAATGCATAATAAAATCCAAAATAAATGCTTAGTGGCTGTTAAAAAAGTTATTAACCCATATGCTCGTATTAAAATAAAACCGGATTTTTCCGGGATTGAAACTCAAAACATGCCATTTGTCATGAACCCTTTTGATGAAGTAGCTATAGAAGAAGCTGTAAAACTAAAAACCGCAGGCTGTTTGCAATCCATTATTGCAGTCTCTATAGGGAATGACTGTAAAGATATATTAATGCAAGCCTTAGCTCGAGGCGCAGATCTGGCCATTTTTATTAAAACAGAACAATTTATGACTCCATTAAATATTGCTAAGATTTTGCAATATTTGGTTTTAGAAAATAAAATTGATATTGTCTTTTTAGGTAAACAATCTGTCGATAATGATTATAATCAAACTGGTCAAATGCTGGCTGGGTTATTAAATTGGCCGCAAGCATGTTTTATTTCAAAAATAAATTTTAACTCAGAATTATTTAATACAATAGAAGTAGAAAGAGAAATAGATAGTAACATAGAAACACTAGAAATAAATTTACCAGCAATAATTACTATAGATTTACAGCCTAACGAACCAAAATATATTTCTTTACCACAATTAATGCAAGCTAAGAAAAAGCAACTAGATACTATCTTGTTAGAACAATTATCTTCCAATATTAAAAATTTTACATTAAATAATATTCAAATATTAAAAACTTGCCCACCACCTCAAAAACCTCTTGGCATTAAAATTCAAACTGCTTCTGAATTAATTAGCCAATTAAAATTTAAGGATAAAGTACTCTGATGGGTGCATTAATAATTGCAGAGCATAATAATCAACATTTATTATCGGCAACTATTGCTACCATTGATGCTGCAAGCCATTTAACTAAAAATATAACAGTGTTAGTGATCGGATCTAATTGTCAATCAGTAGTCAAAGAGGCGTCTTGTGCTCCAAATGTTACAAAGATTTTAGATCTTGATCATATAAACTATACAAATTTATTAGCAGAAAATATTACATCCGTAATTATAGAAATTATCTCTAAAAATCCAACCCATAATTATGAATATATTATGGTTGGATCTACAACATTTGGCAAAAATATTTTACCAAGAATTGCCGCTTGTTTAGATGTCGAACAAATCTCCGAAGTTACTAAAATTATTTCTAAAGATACTTTTGAGCGATTTATCTATGCAGGAAACGCCATACAAACAGTTAGATTATTATGTAACATTAAATGTTTGACGATCCGTACAACAAATTTTAATGACGAATTTATCAAAAATTTTACGACAGCTAGTATAGAACAATTAGATCCTCAAAAATTTATTTTGGATCAAAGAATACGTTTTGCAAAAAACCAAATTAAAAATAAACAATCTTCCCACCCAGAATTAACTACTGCTAAAATAGTAGTAGCTGGTGGCAGCAGTTTGAAATCCAAAGAAAATTTTTTGCTTATTGAACAATTAGCTGACAAATTAAACGCCGCTGTCGGTGCTTCAAAATCAGCAATTGATGCAGGTTTTGCACCTAACAGCTGGCAAATTGGTCAAACTGGAAAAATTATAGCGCCTAAATTATATATTGCCGTGGGTATTTCTGGAGCAGTTCAGCACATTGCTGGAATTAAAGAAAGTAAAATTATTGTGGCAATTAATATCGATGAGAACGCACCAATTTTTCAGGTTGCCCATTATGCAATGGTCGGAGATTTATTTGAAATAATTCCTGAGCTTATTAAAGAAATAGAAAAACTAAAGGAACTTTATGTATAAAAACAATCAAATTGCAGATTTTGATCCAGAGCTGTTTCAGGCTGTTAAATTAGAAACCATACGTCAAGAACAACACATTGAATTAATAGCTTCGGAAAATTATGTAAGTCCCGGAGTATTAAAATTACAAGGTTCAATATTAACTAATAAGTATGCCGAAGGTTACCCAGGAAAACGTTATTATGGGGGTTGCGAGTTTGTAGATCTAGCAGAAAATCTAGCGATAGAGCGGGCAAAACAATTGTTTAAAGCCGATTATGCTAATGTACAACCACATTCAGGATCTCAAGCTAATGCAGCTGTCATGCTCGCATTATTAAATCCAGGAGATACAATTTTAGGTATGAGCTTAGACGCTGGTGGGCATTTAACTCATGGTTCAAAAGTTAGTTTTTCCGGAAAAATATATAATTCTATTTCTTATGGGGTACTACCTACTGGTGAATTAGATTATAACGAAATTTTAGATTTGGCTAAACAACATAAGCCAAAATTAATAATCGCAGGATTCTCTGCTTATTCTAGGATTATGGACTGGAAAAAATTTAGAGAAATAGCAGATCTAGTTGGTGCTTATCTTATGGTAGATATCGCTCATGTTGCAGGATTAATAGCAACTGGTCTATACCCTTCGCCAATTGCTTTTGCCGATGTAGTAACTAGTACTACTCATAAAACCTTACGTGGCCCTCGTGGCGGGCTAATTTTAGCTAAAAATAATCCCGAAATAACTAAAAAATTAAACTCAGCTATTTTCCCAGGAATTCAAGGTGGTCCATTAATGCATGTAATAGCTGCTAAAGCCTTTGCATTTAAAGAAGCATTATTGCCAGAATTTAAACAATATTGTATTCAAATAATTGACAATGCTAAAAATATGGCGCAAGTGTTAATGAATAGAAAGTATAATATTTTATCTAATGGTACTGATAATCATATGTTTTTAATAAATTTAATTAATAAAAATATTAGCGGTAAAGATGCTAATGCAGCTTTAGAATTAGCTAATATTACTGCTAATAAAAATTCTGTACCAAAAGATCCAAGATCTCCAATGTTAACTAGTGGTATACGAATTGGTACACCAGCTATTACTACCCGTGGCTTCAAAGCCCAAGAAGCTATTGTTGTGGCTAATTGGATTGCAGATCTATTAGACGACATCAACAACAACGATAACATTCTTGAAATTAAACAAACTGTATTAGAGCTATGCAAGAAATTTCCTGTATACGCAACTAATGCCAACCTATGGGAATAAAGCATGCAATGTCCATTTTGTCACGCAGCAGATACTAAAGTTACTGATTCTAGGTTAGTTGGCGAAGGGCAACAAGTTAGAAGACGACGAGAATGTATTGTTTGTACCGAACGGTTTACCACCTATGAGGTTGTAGAATTATCATTACCCAGGTTAATTAAAAAAGATGGTCGGTATGTACAATTTGAAGAAGAAAAATTACGTGGTGGAATTTTACGTTCTTTAGAGAAAAGACCAATTTCTTTAATCAAAGTCGATGAATTAATTAATAAAATTCTGACCAAACTAAGGGGTTCTACAGAGAGAGAAATTACCACCAAACTATTAGGAGAATGGGTAATGCTAGAGCTTAAATCCTTAGATGAAGTTGCATATCTTCGCTTTGCTTCCGTGTATGGCTGCTTTTCTACTGTAGATCAATTTAAAGAAGTAATAGAAAATTTGCAGCAAAACAGTCAGAATACCCCCCATGATGACCAACAATAACATTAGTTTTAAAAAAAAATCTAGCGCTAGACGTGCTGCTATGCAGGCATTGTATAGCTGGACGATCTCTAAAAGCGAGCTAACACTTATAGAAAAGCATTATTTGGAGGAACGTAATCCACATACCCTTGATACTAAGTATTTCAAATTATTATTACATGATATTCCAATTCATTTAGAACAATTAGACCAATCCGTTATTAAATATAGTAGTAGGACTATTGATCAGCTAGATCCAATTGAATTATCTATTTTACGAATTGCAAGTTACGAATTGATTTTTTGTCCAGAAACTCCCTTTAAGGTTGTAATTAGTGAAGCATTAGAGCTAGCCAGTATGTTTGGTAGCGAGACTAGTTATAAATTCATTAATTCTGTCATAGATCGTTTAGCCAAAGATTCTAGAAAAATCTAGCTTTTGTACTATTCTGTAAGGTATGCGCAAGTTAGACGTATACCTATATATTGAACTATATGGATACCATATGGATGCTGCTTTACAGTTTACAGATAGCTATAAAACTCATTTTATCTCTAAGATAGTTAAAATTAGTTTAATCCTGCTTGCCTGGTTGATCGTTCATTCACATATGACTTTAGCATATGCTGCAATTCAAACATCCGCAGACAAACAATCTTCTAGGCAACTTAACGATCCAACTATGCCTAAAGTTGCTCCACCTATCGAAGAATCAACTGATCTAAAGGCTGCAAAACCAATTATTGAAGAAAAACTTACTATAAACCCTGTTCTTAATCCAGTTATTAACCCAGGAAAATTAAAGCTCAGTATTATTTTAATTAGAAATGATGACAAAACTGCCGTTATTAACGAACAAATTGTACGCGAAAAAGACAAAATATCTGGCTACGAAGTTACAGCAATCAAACATAATAAAGTGATTTTAAAAAACCCTAGAGCAAAAATTGAACCTAAAAAACCTAAAAAACCTACGATCCCAGGAATGCCAGAGAAACCGGAAAAACCAGAGAAACCTGAACCAGATACTTTTACCGAATTAAAATTGCCGTCAGTTATTATAAAAAAATAAAATTATGTATAAATATGTATAAAAAATTTTGGACTTTAAAACAATTACAACAAGCTGGATTGCTTATATTATGCATATGCATAATATCTTTAACATCTTGCACTAGCACTCCAGCCAAATATGGCACTACATTAGACGCTCTAAAACCAGAAATAAAACAAGGATTTAATCCTGATAAATTACGTCCTATTACAAAAGTACCAAATAGTATCGCAAGCCTTTTGATTCCAAAAATTAATAATATTGAACTTGCTGATGCTAACGACAGCAGTCAACCAGAAAAAAAATTCAACATTGTGGCAGATAATGCTGCAGCCAAATCATTTTTTTTAGAGCTAGTAGATGGTACTTCATTAAATGTAGTCGTGCACCCAGAAGTACAAGGAAATATATCTCTCTCTTTAAAAAATGTAACTGTTCATGATGTCTTGGAAGCTGTACAAAAAATTTATGGTTTCGGGTTTGAATCCTCACAACAATCTATTAAAATTTTACCAGTAAGCCTACAAACCAGGGTTTTTAAATTAGATTATTTGGATTTAGTAAGAGCTGGAAATTCTAGTACCAATATATCTGGAGTAAACTTTTCCGGAGGTGCTGGTGCAGCTGGCAGCACTGTTGCCACAACTTATAATACTAATTTATGGGATCAATTATTAAAAACCATACAATCTATTCTTGGAATAGGAGCAGATCCGTCAACCTCTGCAGATAAATCTCATATGGCTAGAAGTGTTTCTATAAGCCCTATGACCGGGATGATTATTGTTACAGCTTATCCTAATGAATTGCAAAAAGTAGAACAATTTTTAACAACAGCTGAACATTCTTTAAATAAACAAGTAATGCTAGAAGCTAAAATTTTAGAAGTAGATTTAAATGATGGATATAGAGCAGGAATAAACTGGGCATTATTAAATAATAATATGCAAGCCTCACAAATTGGTAACAATTTAAATGGCGATGAAAATTTGTCAACCAATACTAGTGTAAACAGCGTTACCGCACAATCACCAGCCAGCGGAACGCAGACCGATCTATCGACTGGAGCCAAACATTTACCACCAATCGTTCCCAAGGTGGTATCTAATTTTGGCGGATTGTTAACTTTAGGTATCAATTACCGAAAACTTGCAACCTTTGTAGAATTATTAGGAGCTCAAGGCAATGTGCAGGTACTTTCTAGCCCACGAATTACAACTAGTAATAATCAAAAAGCTTTAATTAAAGTTGGTAATGATGAATTCTTTATCACTAATGTTACTACAACAACAACGACCGGTGCAGCCGCACAATCTACAGCCCCAACTGTCACATTAAGCCCATTTTTTTCCGGAATTGCACTCGATGTTACCCCCCAAATTGGTGATGATGACATCACATTACATATACACCCAACTGTTAGCACTATAACGAGCAACCCAACTGCATTCCCTGGTTCCACCGAAAAATACCCATTAGCTAAAAGCTCGGTACGAGAATCTGATAGCATTGTACGTGCTAAAAATGGTCAATTAATTGTTATCGGCGGTTTAATGCAAGATAAAACCGCAGAACTTATAACTGGAATTCCGTATTTAAAAGATATTCCTTTTTTGGGAGCAGCCTTTAGACACACTAGGCAACAAGCTAGTAAAAGTGAGTTGGTAATTTTATTAAGACCAACAATTTTAGATGATTATAAAATTAAAAATCAATTACAAAACAGTTATAAACGACTTAACGAATTAGATCACGGATTTCATGTTGGGGGCGATACTAAATGGTACGGAAACTTGGGCGAATCACAATAATATCATTAGCATTGCTATTACTATTTTGGGCTAGCGCTGCTTTTTCGGAGATCAACGAAGATATGATGTCAGAAATTATAACAGGGAAATCATCGGACATTAGTGATACAGCAGCAGACACAACTACTGCTAGCCCACAAGATCCAATTCCAGATCCTAAAAATTCAGCGACAACAGTAAAAGAAACTTTACCACCAACCCCGCAAGACCAAGCAATTATTCATTATACTAAGGGTTTGGAAGCACTGGAACGTAATCAAGAAGTAGAGGCTGCTACTTTATTTAAAAAATCACTAGAAGAATATCCAAAATATCATAAATCAAGGATCCAATTAATCCAGTTATATCAAAAAATTGGCTGGGCAGACGAAGTAGAAAAATTATTATTAATAGGACTAGACTTTGATCCAGAACATAGTGATTTTATTAAAAATTTGGCATTGTTATATCAACAAAAAGGTCAAATGAGGAAATCATTATCTATTTTACTTACCATGCCAGATAACCAATCTAATCAAACAGATTATATAGCATTGTTAGCGTTAGCCTATTTAAATTCTGATCAATACGATATAGCAGAAAAATATTATCAACAATTATTAACATTTAATAAAGAAAATTCTATCTGGTGGTTAGGGCTTGCCATTTCTCAAAATGCTAATGGTAATTATAAAGATGCCGTAGAAAGTTTTAATCAAGCCAAAGTTCTAGGTAGATTTAATAACGAAACTTTAGACTATATTCATAATAAAACAGAAGAAATTCGGCAATACTAATTTACCCCCTCCAAAATAAATTTTGGAGGGGGAGGGGGAGGTGCCAATAAGTTACACCATCCACCCGGCGGCTAACGCCGCCACCCTCCTTCGAAGCGAAGGATGGTTAGATTTATACAAATTTAAAATTACTTATTTAAAATTATACTAATGTACTAAACTTTTTTAATTTTTTTATAAAAAAATCATTAAGTTGCTTGTAGTTAACCCTCCTTCGCTTCGAAGGAGGGTGGCGGCGTTAGCCGCCGGGTGGATGGCTTAACTTAATGGCAGGGGGAGAGGCGCGTGCCAATCAATAAAGTTAAAGTAAAAATCGGTGATTTATTAGTGAAAGCTGGCACCATTAATAATGAACAATTAACTCAGGCTTTAAAAATTCAAAATGAAAAAGGCGGTAAAATTGGAGCCGTATTAATCGATCTAGGTTTTGTAACAGAAAAAGTATTGTTAGACACTTTATCTAAGCAATTAAATATACCATTTTTAGATTTAAATAATTTTAATGTCGATGCCGAAGTAGTCCGTAAAATTCCAGAAAGAATAGCACGAAGATTTCGAGTTGTAGCATTAGAAATGAAAAATAATAATTATGTCGTTGGCATGGTAGAACCAACCGATGTTTTAGCTTTTGATCAAGTTACTAAAATTTTAGGTGGATCTGTACAATTGGTACTTATAAAAGAATCTGGGTTGTTAAATATAATTGATCATGTTTATAGACGTACAGAAGACATAGTATCTTTTGCTAAAGAATTAAAAGATGAACTTGGTAAAGAAAAAGTTTCTTTTAGAGCATCGGAAGAAAATGTCGCTGGAGACGAGTCTTCTCCAGTTGCTAAATTATTAGATTCTATTTTTGAAGATGCCGTACAAGTTGGTGCCTCCGATATACATATAGAACCAGAAACCAATTTAGTAAGAATTAGACAACGAGTAGATGGTATATTACAAGAAAATATTATAGAAGGCAGACAAATTGCCGATTCTTTAATTTTACGCATCAAATTATTAGCTAGACTAAATATTTCTGAAAAACGTTTACCCCAAGATGGTAGATTTCTTATAAAAGTTAAAAATCGATCATTAGATATTCGAGCAGCTACTATGCCAGTTAGATATGGCGAAACTGCTGTGTTACGTTTGTTAGATCAATCGGCTGGTATTTTACAAATCACCCAACTTGGGATCCGAGATGATATTTTACATAAAATTTTATTTCATATTCATCGTCCCAACGGATTAATTCTGGTAACAGGACCAACAGGTAGTGGTAAAACCACAACTTTATATTCGATTTTAAATGAATTAAATGTTCAAGAAAAAAAAATTATAACTATAGAAGATCCGATCGAATATTCTTTATCACGGATCAGTCAAATACAGGTAAATGCTGCGATTGGTCTTTCTTTTGCGAGAATTTTACGTACTGCTTTGCGCCAAGATCCAGAAATAATAATGGTTGGAGAAATGCGTGACGAAGAAACAGCTCAAATTGGTTTGCGAGCCGCTATGACTGGTCACTTAGTATTAGCTACCCTCCACACCAATGATGCAGTTAGTTCCGCTACTCGTCTTATTGATATGGGAGCAGAAGGATATTTAGTTGCAGCTTCTTTGCGGGCAATTATTGCCCAACGCTTAGTAAGAAAAATTTGTACAAGTTGCACTAAAGAAACTGCAATAACTACTGATGAGCAAGAAGTATTAAAAAACTTAATAGGCACTACAGATCCAATGTGGAAATTTCAGAAGGGATTGGGATGTTCCCATTGTAATAATACTGGCTATAAAGGTCGTATTGCAGTACACGAATTGTTAGAAATGAATTTTGAACTATCTAACGCATTAAGAACTGGAAACTCAGCCATTTTTACAAGAACTGCTCTACAACAATCAACTTTCCGACCATTAGCTATGAATATACTAGACTATGTTTTAAAGGGAGTAACAAGTTTAGAAGAAATGTTTCGAATAGCTGGCGAGGTATCAGATATTATTAAAAATAATGAACCTATTGAAGTTGAACCAAAACCAGAAGCAGAAGGCTAACATCGAATCGGTGCCTTCGGCACCACCCTCCTTCGTTTCTAAGGAGGGTAAGTAAAGATGCAGCAATGGAGAAGAGGATAATATGCATTTTATTTATACCGGCAAAGACTCATTTGGTGCTACTGTACAAGGTAAAATTACAGCTGTTAGCCGAGATGCAGCTCAAGATATGTTAAATAAAGACGGTATCACTATAATAGAAATTGATATCGATGACGAAACCTCTAGTTTTTTAGATAAATTTAATGTTTTTAATAATCCAACAGCTACGGATTTAATTATTTTCTCTAAACAAATGCACGCTTTACTACGATCTGGGGTGCCAATAATTAGATCGATAAATATAGTAGGAGACAGCTGTAAAAATCAAAAACTAAGTACCACTTTATCTAATATTGCAACTAGATTAGAATCTGGGTACGCATTTGCATTATCGGTTACCAAATATCACAAAATTTTTCCGAGATTAATGGCAGCATTAATAAATATTGGTGAACAAACCGGAACGCTAGATAATACTTTTCAACAAATTTCTATTCACCTAGAAAAAGAAGACGAAACAAAAAAACGAATAAAAGCTGCAATGCGTTATCCAATATTGGTAATTATCTCAATTGCTATTGCTATTGTTATTATGAATATGTTTGTAATTCCAGCATTTGCTGGGTTTTTTGCGCAATTTCATGCCAAATTACCATTACCAACTAGAATTTTAATAGCTACTTCTAGTTTTACAATCCATTATTGGTGGTTAGTATTATCAATTATTGGTGGAGGGATATTTACCTTAGTAAGTTATGTTAAGACAAGACCTGGTAGATTGATGTGGGATAGATATAAAATAAAAATACCATTAGTTGGCAGCATTATAGAAAGATCTTTATTGGCTAGATTCTCCAGATCTTTTGCTCTATGTTTTAGAACCGGTATACCGTTACTAGAAGCTATATCTCTTATCGCAGCCACCTGTGACAATGCTTATATGGAAAAAAAAATTCTAGACATGAAAACCAATATTGAACACGGTGAATCTATGACTATTGCAGCCAAAAATACCGGTTTATTTAACAGTTTAGTCTTACAAATGATTTTAATAGGAGAAGAAAGCGGAGAATTAGATCGATTGTTAGACGAAGTTGCTAATTTTTATGAACAAGAATTAGATTATGATATTAAACAACTTAGCAGTTTAATTGAACCAATTTTAATCGGTGTTATGGCATGTATGGTCTTAATTTTGGCGTTAGGAATATTTTTACCGATGTGGGAATTAGCAAAAGTAGCCGGTAGACATTAAGAGTTTTTATTAAAATACATATATATGCCTGTACATAAGCACTATAAAAAACATGGTTTTACACTAATTGAATTAGTAATGGTGATTGTATTAATTGCTGTTCTATCGGCTGTTGCATTACCAAAATTTGCCAGCCTAACTACTAAAGCTAGACAGGCATCAGCTGATGGCGTAGCTGGCAGCTTAAGCTCTGCGACATCCATCGCTCATGCACAGTGGTTGGCAAATGGCAGTCCTACTAACATCACTCTAGAAGGACAAATAGTTTATATGAGCCCAGTGGTCGCAGGTGTTGGAGGTTGGCCAGAAGATACCGTAACTACTGGAACTGGTACTGCAACTGCTACAAAATGCTTGGCAGTATGGAATGGTGTTTTAAATAGTCCACCAGCTGCTGGAACTACTTGTGTAGCCCCATGCCAATATTTGGTAACAGTCACAGCATCTCCTGTTTGTAAATTTACTGATCAACAAGGTACTGGCATAAACATAATAACTTACAATATTAGTACTGGTGCGGTGGTTGCTCCATAACAAAAACCATCAAGCTATACTAAACTAATACTAAAATATGCAATAAAATCTGACATATATGCAAATAGTTATATTATATAAAAATTATAAAAATACAAAACAAGGTTTTACGCTAATTGAATTAGTGATTGTTATTGTATTAATTGGCGTTTTATCGGCTGTTGCCGTCCCACGATTTGCCAGCATAACCACTCAAGCAAGAACTGCATCAGCAGATGGTGTGGCTGGTGGCTTAAGTGCCGCAGCATCGGTTGCTCACGCTCAGTGGCTAGCAAGCGGCAGTCCTACTAGCATCATTTTGGAAGGTCAAACAGTATATATGAGCCCAGTAGTTGGTGGAGTGGGCGGTTGGCCAGAAGATACGGCAGCTCTTGGCACAGGAACAGCCACTGCCGCTAAATGTTTAAATGTATGGAATGGCGTTTTAAATAGTCCGCCAGCAGCAGGCGCAGGAACTTGCGTTGCTCCATGCCAATATTTGGTATCAGTTACAGCATCACCTGTTTGTAAATTTACCGATCAACAAGGTACAGGTACAAATATCATAACCTACAATATTAATACTGGTGCGGTAGTTGCTCCATAACAATAACCATAAAGATATACTAAACTAATATTAAAATATGCAATAAAAGCTGACATATATGCAACCAGTAATGTTATACAAAAATTATAAAAATAAAAAATTGGGTTTTACGCTAATTGAATTAGTAATCGTTATTGTATTAATAGGTGTGCTATCAGCCGTTGCATTACCAAGGTTTGCAAGCCTTACTACCCAAGCTAGAACTGCATCCGCAGATGGTGTCGCTGGTGGCCTAAGTGCTGCAGCATCAGTCGCTCATGCTCAGTGGTTAGCAAGTGGCAGCCCTACCAGTATTACCTTAGAAGGACAAATAGTATACATGAGCCCAGTAGTTGCTGGTGTTGGCGGTTGGCCAGAAGACACCGCAGCGGCAGGATCTGGAGTTGCAACCCCTACAAAATGCTTGGCAGTATGGAACGGTATTTTAAATAGCCCACCACAGGCTGGTACAAGTTGCGTAGCACCATGCCAATATTTAGTAACAGCGGCTACCCCTCTTTGCAAATACCAAGATCAACAAGGTACTGGTGCTAATATCATAACTTATAGCGTGACGACTGGTGCCGTGGTTGCTCCATAACAAGGATCTATTTTTAAAAAACAAATCAGGGTTTACTTTAATAGAGCTAATATTAGCTATATTATTAACTGCTCTGATTGCCTACAATGTAGTGCCAAGATTCTTTAATACTGTTGTGTTCGCACAAAATTTATTTGTTCAACAAGTAACCGGCACATTATTATATGCACAAAATTTAGCAATGGGATCTGGTTGCCATATATCGATTGCAACAACCACAACTACCCTTAAACTACAATTAAGAAGTGGCTGCACGACCGGTACATTTTCAACAAATTCGGTACAAGATCCATCAAACGTTGGAATTTGGTATACTCGAACTGTACCAACTGGGGTTACTATAACTAGCACTAATTTTCCAATGTATTTTGACAATAATGGTCAAGGAAGGCTTGTAAGCAGCAATAATACTGTAAATTCAACTATTACAGTTGTTCGTAGTGGCCTTTCGACCATAGTTAATGTTAAAGGAAACACTGGATACATTGGACCATAATAATACATAAGGTAGCACTACAGGCGTCAAGGATGTAAAATGCATTTTAAAAAATTAAAAGCAACATCGCTAGTTGAATTAGTAGCGTCTCTTGCAATTATTAGCATATCTTTAACTAGTGTAGTATTCGCTTTTTATCTAGTATCATTATCTCCATCAGCTAACGCCATGCAGACAGCTCTTAGTATTTCTTCTAATTATCTCAACGAAATTTTAGGTAAAAGCTTTCCCACAACCTTACCATGCCCAGCACCACCGCCTAGTCGTGCAAATTATACCAATGTTTGTGACTATAATAATTTAGTAAATGTGGGAGCTCGAGATAGGAATGGTAATTTAATTGCAGGACTTGGCGCTTATACAATCTCTGTTAGTCTTGTTACCTCAACGTCAGCTATTTTAGGTAGTTTAACCGGTGGTGCAACAGCCGCTCTTGCTAAAGTTGTTAGAATAGACATAACTGTCACTAATGCAGGTATGCCAAATTTTATTATGAGCGTTTATAAAGGCAAGCACTAATATGGCTAATAAGTTTAATACTCTTTTAAAATATTTTGGTTTTAGCTTGTTTGAAGTAACACTTACCTTAGTCGTAAGTAGCATAGCACTCGCAATTACCGGATCGTTTGTAGCATCGTCTGTTAATATAGTGACAGAGGTTGTCAGCCAAACAACCCCTGGCTCTTCTGGCGGTGGCGCGAGTTCTACTGTTGCCATGAATGTTTTAACTGGTGATTTTATGAATAATACTGGTAATGTTGATGCTGGAGTAGCTAAAGATGATAAAAATAATACTTTCACATTACGATTTGATATACCAGACACCACTCATCCAGGTCGTGATATACGAGTTAAATACATATGTGATTATGATGATGACAAAGTCTATCGACAACTAGCAGGCTCAACTAAAGAACTATTCTTAGATCTCATGACAGCTTGCACCTTCGCAACAGCTATTTCTACAGATCAAACTACTATAACCCTTACCACAAATATTACGGTTACTAATAACGGTACTCCAGTTATTTTATCTGAGGTCACAGATGCACCATATACGCCTTAAAAATTCAGCGGTGACTATAATGTCTGCCGTTTTTATTTTACTAGTGATGTCATTAACCGCTACATTTTTAGTATCGTTAACTAATGATAGTAATGCTGGTAATAATATATTGTTACAAGGTGGGCGTGCAGTTTATGCAGCGAGAAGCGGCGTAGAATGGGGTTTAACTACAGCCGTTGCAAATAGTGCCTGCCCTGCGGCCACTACTGTGCCGGTTAACCAAGGTGGATTAAAAGGTTTTTCGGCTTATGTAACTTGCGTAAGACCAATCGCGGGACATTATACTGTAACCGCAGTTGCAACATATGGTACCTTTGGGCAGTTTGGATATGTAACAAGAACTGTAATCGGTAACTATCCATAGCGCATCAAATTAACGCATAATTATTGTGTCCATAATTTTTGCATCGCTAAATATACCCCAACGATTCTAGTATCTCAGCTTTTTCAAACAATTCATTTTTATTATTACAATTAAGCTTGTTTTTTATATTTTCTATGTAACTAGTAACTGTTGTTGTAGCTAAATCTAAATCTCTAGCTACCGCTTTTACACTATGAGTTGTCTGGTATATTTTAAGACAATTTGTTTCTTGAGGAGATAAATGGATCTTATCTAAAAAACCATTATCATGTTCAGTCAATAAGCCAGACTCTCTTAATAGTTGAATTTTATTTTGTTGTTCATGTTGTTCGTGAAATACTCGCCCCCGTGCAGTATGAAACGAATCACCCCTCAAAGTAGCAAAATCCATTTTATTTTCTTGTAAATCTTTATGTGCCATTAACGTTATTTTATCATTTAAATCTCTAATCAATTTTTTAACTGTTCGCCTTTCGTTAATTAACTTATTAAATATTTTATAATTACTTGCGGTTGTGGCAAAGTCTATAGCAAAATAACCACCTGCATTGTCTTTTTCTGCATAAAGAAAACTATTATGCCAATCAAATTTAGTAATAAAATCATATAAAACTACATTTTTATATTTTTCATCTATAGCAGAATTATCAACAGCAAAGCCATTATGCATATTGTTTGGGTTCACGTACATTGTACTATATTTGTAATGTTGATTAGCTATATAATTTTCCATTGGCTTATGCTTGGTAAAAATACTAAAAATTCTCCCATGCTTATCAACGTGTACATAAGTTGCTTGTGTAACCCCTAAATATCTCTCAATTGGCTTGCAAAATTCAGCAAATTTTTTATGATATAATTTAGTTCCTAAAAAAAGCTCATCTGTTAACATAACATCTACCTTCTTTTAACTAGCCATATTAATTATAGGCTGTTTATTCATCTCTGCCGTGGTTTGTTCGATTCTAGTAGTAATGAAATGTTTTATAATTGGCATATGATTTAACAATTTATTCATAAAAACGAATCGATTGTTTCTGGTGAAAAATCTATAACAATAAAGTTCAGATCCGATTTTTTTTTCAATTGATACAAACTCTTCTACATTAAACATTTTATATAAATCATATAAAAAACCACTTTTATTAAAAGCATCAGAATCTGTTCCTAAAGTTATTTTCCATTGCGATTTATCTTTGTTATAATTTTTTAAATTAACATGATCATATAAATAATATTTTTTATTTATATAATGCTTCAATATAGATTGATCGGTAGATAGTGTTTCTAAAGAGTCGTTGTTTGAATGCATGATCCACAATAAATTGCAGTTTAATAATTTAAAAACTTCTTTGCATTTATCAATATTATCATCGGAGAGTTGCGAATTATTCATATTCATGCTCATATATTTATAACCTATTTTGAACTTATGAATTAATTTAAATAAA
>CAIJNR010000115.1 GCA_903822055.1 uncultured Francisellaceae bacterium
AAAGTTTTTGACATAATAAATTACAATTACATTTAAGGTTTATAATTAAGGTTATAACATAGTATGGATTATTTTCGACATAATAATCAAGAATGGTTTGTAGAGCAAATTTCTCTTGCTGTTATTGCCAAAGAATTTGGGACACCTTGTTATGTTTACTCTAAAGCGGCCCTTATCAATAATTGGAATGCGTTTGATGAGGCGTTTAAAAAGGAACCACACCAAATTCATTATGCTGTTAAAGCTAATAGTAATATTGCAATATTAAATATTTTTGCCAAGTTAAATTCTGGTTTCGATATTGTGTCCGCTGGGGAATTAGAGCGGGTATTAGCTGCGAATGGTATAGCTAAAAACGTAGTCTTTTCTGGGGTAGGTAAAACAACAGAAGAGCTATTTATGGCATTGCAAGCTGGTGTTGGGTGTATAAATGTAGAGTCAGAAGCTGAATTGCTGCGATTAAATGACATAGCAATTAAGTTGGAAATTAAAGCCAATATTGCTTTAAGAGTTAATCCAGATGTTGATTCTAAAAGTCATCCTTATATTACAACTGGTCTTAAAGAAAGTAAGTTTGGGGTTGGTATTATAGAAGCTAACGAGCTGTACAAATTAGCTAGCAAATTATCTGGAATTAAAATTAAAGGCATTGCCTTTCATATTGGTTCTCAAATTACTTCGGTATCTCCATTTTTAGAAGCAATAGATAAAGTTTTAGAATTAATAAATAGTTTAAAAAAAATCAATATTATAATTGAACATATTGATGTAGGTGGTGGTTTTGGGGTGATTTACCAAAATGAAGCGTTGCCGACTATACAAGAATATGTTCAAGCATTGCTTAGCAAACTACAATCAACTAATTTATTTATTCACATAGAACCTGGTCGAGCAATGGTAGCTAATTCTGGGGTACTATTAACTAAAGTTGAATATATTAAAAAGTCTCAATTTAACAGTCAATCTTCAGATCAATATTTTGCAATTGTTGATGCAGCTATGAATGATTTAATAAGACCTGCACTGTATGAGGCATGGCATGATATTATTAATGTAAATTTCAAATCTAATAACATTCCAGTGCATAGTTATGATATTGTTGGACCAATTTGTGAAACTGGTGATTTTTTAGGAAAAAATCGTTCTTTAGCATTAGAGGCCAATGATCTATTAATGGTTCGTTCGGTTGGTGCCTATGGTTTTAGTATGAGTTCTAATTATAATAGTCGTCCCAAACCTGCCGAAGTTATGGTGGATGGTAATAAATTTCATTTAATTAGAGCACGAGAAAATTTAAAAGAATTATTTAAATTGGAGCAATTATGTTGATCCGTTATATTGATTCACATAGTTTTATATACAGAAATTTTTGCAACCTAAACCAAAAGTAGATCATAAATCTTACAGTATTGTACACCTGGATGGCGGTGATTTTGGTTTAGGTTGTAATGATGAATGCCCAAACGGTCCGCCAGGCGGATGCATAGTTATCGGTGTTTGTGGTTCCGTAACAGGATTTAATAAATCAAAACTATTCGTAGGAGGATGTATTTTAAAATGTAATCTATGCTTGCTTTCTGCGCGTTTTGTCCATTTACAGTTTTCTTTGTAATAGCATTTAGAGCTATCAATTCTTTCTATAAAAAAAATAGCATGTTGATGTGGAACTGGTCCCATGTCGTTAAGAAAATGAGAATAAGACAATAACCACTTTGCACAAACTGTTGCTCCAATAGCTCCAAAATCTTTATATGATGGGTGATTAGGGTTGTAACACCTTTCTCTGATGGTTAACCATTCTTGATACGTTGGGGTAATAATAACATCCATAACGCTATTAGATTCATCGTTTGCACTATTACCGCTTGCCCTAAGATTGTTTGTCAGCATAGTATTTACCTTATATTTTTACTTGAAGTATAGCCTAAATCTAGCGGTAAGTTATCATTCTACCAATGTAACGTAACCGATTAAAGTATGGCTTTGATTAAATGAGTTGATTTGTAAATTTGATAGATTGACGTAATTTATTTACAACAGATGAAAAAAGAAGTAAAAAATCTTAACTATATAGCTTCGCCATCTATTTGTGGTATCTGATTATTACTTAAAACTGGTATAAATTTAAATAATTTACAACATACTAATAATGATAAAATTAAACTTACTATCATCGCTAAACCAACATGAAAAAATACACCCTTATAAAAATAACTGACAATTTGCAAGCTAAGAGAAGTTATAATTAATCTACCACCAATCATAATAGCTGCCATTCGACCTTTGGCGTCAGGAACTGTATCTAATGCCAATGGCCATAAAATATTTATTGGAAATACAATGCCTATTCCTTCTAATTGTAAAACTAAAGTAATTATAATTGGGTTGTTTATGTTAAATGTTATTAAAATACTAGTAGCTAATATAAAACAAAATAATAATCCAACTCCAACAATTAAACATTTTTTTTGTCCGAATTTTTTTATCAAGTAACCACTAGATAGACTTACAATGGAAAAAGACACACATATGGCTCCTTGATAAAAGCCAAAACTATTTAAACTAACACCAAAGCTTTCCATGTATAAAATTGGTGACATTCCAACAAAAATCCAATAACTTTGAGATAAAAGACAAATAGTTATTATGTAATAAATAACCGATTTAGAAGTTAAAAGGGGTTTGTATTCTTTAATAGAAAATTTAACAAATGGATTTGTTTGGCTTTTTGGTAAAAATACTATAGATAAGATTAAACAAATAGTACCAAGTAATAATAATATTACAAAATTACCTTGCCATTTAAAAAATAAACTAACATAGCTGCCAAAAATAGGAGCCGTTGCCATGGCTAATGTCACAAAACCATTTAATAGCCCCATCTTATGAGGTTGTTGTTCTAAAGGACAATTATCAACAATTACTAAAAAAGAAAGTACAGCTGGACCTGCGATACCTATTCCTTGTAGTAGCCTACCTAATAATAAACATCCATAATTTGGAGCGTATACACATAATGTGCTGCCAAGTACAAAAATTATTAATCCAAGAATAATAATATTTTTTCTACCATAACGATCCGAAAGCGTACCAACAACTAAAGAACTTATGCAATGCGCAATAAGATTTATGCTTAACATTAATTCTACCATGAATGGAGATAGGTTGAAGACTTTTTGTAATTCTGGGAAGCTTGGGGTAAACAAATCAAGCTCTGCGCCTGTTAAAATAGACAAAATTAATATAGTAAAGAACATCATAAAAAAAGTACCAAAATTTATAATTATAATATC
>CAIJNR010000116.1 GCA_903822055.1 uncultured Francisellaceae bacterium
AATATTATAAATATTATATATTGCAAATAAATTAAAAATATATAGACTAAAAATATGGCTACAGTATAATTTTTATACTGTAATCATATTTTTAACTAAAATAGGGTATATTCCCTGAATTTATTATTAAAGATTAAGGAGAAATTTCATGTTGAATAAAAAATTAAGTTTTTATGGTTACCGATTTAGTACTTATGCAAAATTTTTAATTGGTATTAATAATTTACAATTTGAATTCTTGGAGACTAAATCATGTGTAACAAATCGAACAATTCCCACAAATCTAACGTAATATCGAACCTTAAAAATAAGGTCCTGTCTTGTATTTCCACTATAATTCTAAGTTGTACTGTTCTTTATCTTCCTTCTCTTATTGCCATTGAATCTACTTCTTCTATTATTAAACGTATTGGTATTAGTCAAATTGTCGAACATCCAGCCTTAGATGCAGTACGACAAAGTATGCTAGATTCGTTAAAAGAAGAAGGGTTTGAATCAAGTAAAAATTTAAACATTTTTTATGAAAATGCACAAGGAAACATGGTTATTTCCACTCAGATCGCAAACAAGTTATTGCATGCGGATCTTGATTTAGTGGTTGGTGTTTCTACCCCCTCTATCCAAACATTGTTTTACGAAGCTAGAAAACTTAAGAAAAAAATTCCTCTTGTTTTTAGTGCGGTTAGTGATCCTAAAGCTGCAAAATTAGATTCTGATGCAGAATATCCTATTACCGGAATAACCGACACGGCAAACTTAGAAGGTCTTTTAGAACTTATTAATATTATGATGCCTAAATTGAAGACTTTAGGTTTGATGTATAATCCAGCAGAAGCAAATTCTGTGTCTACAATCGATCGTTTGAAAAAGCTATTAAAAGAGCACCATATTAGCTTTATGGAAGTTACTGTCAATAAAACTCAGGATGTGGCACAAGCAACTAAAAGTTTAATAGGCTTAGTAGATGCGCTTTACTTTCCACAAGATAATACTGTAGTTGCAGCTATCCCTACAGTTGTTAAGGTGGCGACGCAAACTTCTCCATTATTACCTGTTATATTACCTATTTTTACTAATGATCCGATCCTTGTAAAAAAAGGAATTTTAGCGGCAGTTGGGTATGATTATGAAGATATGGGTAAAGAAACAGGCAGAGTAGTTGCTAGGATATTAAAAGGTGAATTACCGCAAAAAATTGCTATTCATAATCCTTCCGAACTTAAGGCAGTGATCAATGTTTCTTTAGCTAATAAATTAGGATTCTTTATTCCTAAAAAATTGAAACATTCTAAAGTTCAAATTGTAGAATAAACAAAAAGAGAAAAATTATGAATCTCATTCAATTTTTAAGTGCCTTAGAGTTAGGATTATTATATTCATTAGTTACATTAGGAGTTTATCTTACCTTTCGTACTATAAATTTTCCTGATTTAACTGTTGATGGTGCTTTCCCGTTAGGAGCAGCTGTAGCTGGCGCACTTATAGTGCATGACGTTAATCCGTATGTTGCTACAATTTGTGCTATGTTTGCAGGTGCTTTAGCTGGATTTGTAACAGGTTACTTGCATATTAGGTGGAAAATTCTTGGTTTACTTGCAGGGATCTTAACAATGACTGCACTTTATTCCATTAATCTTAGAATTATGGGAAGGCCTAATATTGCGATCCTAACTGAACCAACAATTTTTACTTTTTTAAAAGGAACTCATTCAATCCTATTTATTATTACTATTATTGTTATTTTAACGGTTTGTTTATTGTATAGATTTCTTATAAGTCAGCTTGGGTTAACATTAAGGGCTATAGGAATTAATGGACCAGCAAGCCCTTCTTATGGAATTAACGTAGGTACAATGATTTTAATTGGTCTTTCTTTAAGTAACGCATTGGTGGCATTAGCTGGTGCGTTGTTTGCACAGGCGCATGGTTTTGCTGATATTTCCATGGGAACTGGAACTTTAATTACAGGTTTGGCATCTGTTATTATTGGCGAAAGTATATTTCATAAGCGTCATATTTTTTGGATGTTAATTAGTGGTGTATTAGGTTCAATCCTTTACAGGATTGTGATTGGATTAGCTTTAAACACCCAAATTGCAGGTCTTAAAGCATCCGATCTAAATCTTATTACTGCAGTACTAGTTATAATCGCAATGTTAATGCCACAAATTCGTCAAAAAATGTGTGTCAAATCAATTAAAGCTAGGTGGAACATATGATTGATTTACAAAATGTTTCGGTTACTTTTAGTAAAAACACTCCATTAGAAAGTCTTGTGTTTAATAAATTAAATTTGAAAATAAATTCTTGTGAATTTGTAACTGTAATTGGAGGTAATGGAGCCGGTAAATCTACTTTAATGAACATCTTGTCTGGCGCAATATTAGTGGATGAAGGTAATATTATTTTAGATAATATTAATGTAACTAATTGGTTAGTACACAAAAGAGCACAATTAATTAGTCGCGTTTTTCAAAATCCATTGTTAGGCAGTTATGCAGAATTAACCATTGAAGAAAATTTATGTATTGCATATGCCAGAGCCCAAGATCGTTCTATTAAAATAGCACTTAATAAAAATTTGCGAGAACATTTTAAAGAAAGGCTTAGCTGTATTGGTATTGGTTTAGAAAATCGTCTTGCAGATCAAATGGGTTTGCTTTCTGGTGGACAACGTCAAGCAGTTAGCCTTATTATGGCTACTTTACAACCATCAAAAATATTGTTGCTTGATGAGCATACTGCAGCGCTGGATCCTAAGATGGAACGATTAATATTAGAATTAACTCAAAAGTTAATAAGCGAAAAACAATTAACTGCATTGATGATTACTCATTGTATGTCTCAAGCACTTGAATTTGGTACACGAACATTAATTTTGCATCAAGGAAAGATTGTTACTGATTTAAAAGATAAAGAGCGAGAGTGTTTAGAAGCAAGAGATTTAATGAAATTTTTTTAAATAGCTTATATCTAAATTTTGCTTCGGGATTTAATTCTAACCTTTTTTATAGTAAAACCTTGAAGAAACAGGTAAATTAGGTGTGACAAATGAAAATTATAGTCGAAATAAAGGTGGAATAGCTTGGAGGATTTTATTGGTTGTTTGTATGAATGCTTTAAGGTAATAGGTAATATTTATGTTAATTGAAAAACAAAAATATGCTATTATATATGTATTTTCAATTTGTATTTTATTGTTATCGTGTAATAACAATAAGTTAAGGAATAAAGAAATGTATGCCACTAAAACATCTCCAAAATTATTAACTTTAGTAGATTATACGCACCCACTACTAACAAAAAAAGCTACACCAGTTAAATTCCCGTTGAGTAAGCAAGATCAACAAATAATTAGCGATATGCGATACTCCATACAAAAAGAACAATTGGAGAAAGCAACAGGAAAAGATGCAGCAGCCGGAATGGCTGCTAACCAGTGGGGAATAGATAAACGTATTTTTCTTTTTTGCCCTACAGGAGATGCAGTAAATGGGTTGCACATTATTATTAATCCAAGTTATGAACCAGTAACAGAGGCTGACGTGGTTTCCTCTAGTGCTCCAACCGATCTTAACTGGGAAGGTTGCTTTTCTGTACCGTTAGCAGCTTGCAAGGTAGAACGTTATAAATTCATTAAAGTTACATATCAGGATGAGAGTGGCAAAATAATTACTAACAAACTACAAGGTTGGGACGCTAGAGTTTGGCAGCATGAAAATGATCACTTAAATGGTATATTGTTCGATAATCAAAAAATTAATAAATGTAAAGAAAAACGTAAATTTACCAATAAAAAAGATTTAGAGCAATTTTATTTAGATTTAAAGAAAAAAGCTCAAGAGGAAAAACTAGCCAAAGATTGTCATTGTGGTAGTAAAAAACAATATAAAAATTGTTGTGGTTTATACTTGGTTAAACAAGAATTACCTTTATCTCCTGAACAGTTAATGCGCTCTAGGTACTCAGCTTATGTAGAAAAAAATTTTGATTATTTAAAGAAAACTATGCAAGATCCTGCTTTATCCAAATTTACAAATACAAATGGTGATAGTAAGGTTTCTTCTAATGAAAACCTAGAATGGTTAGGGTTAACAGTGACTAAATCTTATTACGATCCTTCCGACAAAGATATTGGTTATGTAGAATTTATTGCAAAATATAAACTTAACGACGTAGAGCATGCTATGCACGAGTTAAGTAAATTTCACCATAAGGAAGGAAATTGGTATTATGTGGATGCTGAAACTTTAAATACTAAAAAACTGTAAAAATTTAGACGCTCTTTGAACAATCTTGGTTACAAATGTTAGACGATAGAAACATGACGTCGCATACATATGATTAACAATTAGCTGGTCAAATTTTTCTTCGTATAAAATTATATGTTTCAATTTTAAGAGAAACATATGATCAATTATCAAAAACTTTTAGGTTACATGTATAAATTTTTAATAAAGAATTTTAATTTATATACAAACAAATTATGGAACCAAATATACAGATTTTTTGTCTATATATTATATAAATTATTTAAAAAGTTGATTATATGGCAACTGAATCAAGTCCAAGTCCAAGTGGAAATTCTGGTGTAGGCTCAAATACTAGTTCAACACCTAGTTCAAGTTTAATTTTAAGCCCAAGCCCAAGCCCAACTCCAAGTCCAGATCACAATACAGCTCCAACTTCAGGTGCAGCAGAGAATAATTCTACTAATAGTGCTAATACACCTAAACCTCAAAGTATGTGGCAAAAAATCAAAGAATTTATATTTAATCCTGCACCCCAGAAAACAAAAAAAAAGAAAAATAAAAAGAAAAGAAAAAATGATATAGACGAAGAAGAAGACGATGATGACGAAGTATCAATCAAATTTGCTAATATATTCTCTATGGTTGAGTATGAACTTAATCAGATTCAGCAGAATTCTTATGGCGATGGTTATAAAATGCCAGGCTGGCTTCAGCATGAGTTTTTTGGTCCCCACTCAGAAATTGGTGCATTTACTGATCATTTTGGTAAAGATTCTGGTTTATCTAATAATTTAAATACATTAATGAATGAAAATGAAACTTTAACTAATAAAGAACAAGCTTATCTTAAATTAAAAGCAGGTGTAGAGGATTTTAAGCAAGAAAAGCAAGAAAATGTTTCTGATTATCTGAAAAAAAATAATAATTTTGGATTAGATGAAAATACTGCTAATCAAATAAGAAAAATGGATAAATATCTTGATGACTATATTAAAGGTTTAAGAGATCCTAGCCTGAAGCAAGGACAAGATTTTTTAACAGCTGAAACTGCTTTAAATGGAATAAAAAGAAAGATTAATAATCCAGAAGATAGATATTTTGATCCATTTGCTTCTCCTAAACCAGATACATATACATCTCAATATTCCAACCAACCTAACAGCGCTAATTATAGTAATTTCAATAATCAAGCAAGACCTCAACAAGAGGTACCAAGACCTCAACAAGATGTGCCAAGATCTCAACAAGAGACACCAAGACCTCAACCTTCTAACCAAAAGAGTAATGATGATACAAAAGATTCATTGTCTGACTTTATTAACAAAGTAGAGAACTCTCAGTTGAAAGCAGACTTGAATGATTTTTTGAATGCCAAATCACAACCAGAGAGAAATAAAGCCTATAACAAAGTAGCATTGTCAGTTCATCCAGATAAAACTAGTGGTATGAATGAGAAAGATAAGCAAGCAGGTGTAGGGATATTTAAACACATTACTAATTGTAAGAAGCTTGATGATAGAAATAAAGATCCATCCTCATTTAATAACGCCGAAAAATTTTTAAAAGATGCTACTATAGGTTTAAATAATAATAAGCCTTCTTCTCCAAAGCCATCGCCTGGTGGTTTTAGCAGTGGTCGGTAATAATTTATTAATCAATTGTATAAAAAATTCCCAACCCTGCTTGAATAGCATTTTTAAGCATTATTCTTGAATTTTCTGATGGGTTTTCTTGTGATTTAATGTTGAATTTAGATGTGCGTTTCCAGGTGGCAAATGCTCTTATTCCTAATTTATTATCAAATACATGTTCGGCAGAAGCACGTACTATAGACATTAGTTTAGTTTTCTCAAAAGTTCTTGTTTCATCTTGAGATACATTAAGACCATTATTAAATAAATTATATCTTGCTTTAACGTGTGATAGAGATAATCCAATCAATATTGATGCAGAATTATTATTTAAATTTCTTTTGAATAATACACCACAGTATGGGTATTGTTGTTGAAGATTGGTTGCATAAGATTCAGAAATCACGCCAACTGCTGTGGATCTGCCGGCAACCATACCTCCTTCAGGAATAGTTTCCTCTCTTTTTTTAGTTTGCTTCATTTCATATCCAATTTCTGCTCCAATAATATTAGTAAACATATGTCCATAAAATAAATTTATTCCTGGTGCGGATTGTGCAAAAATATTTTCACCATAGTTTTCTTTAAATTTCATTTTAGAATAAATGGCGTCTATTCCGATATAATCTCTAGTTTCTTTGACATTTACAATATCAGCATAGGTGGTTGTAAAAACAGTCAGCCCGGTTAGAATTAATAGACAATTAAATATACGCATAATCTTGTCCCTTATCTTGTCTCTTTGTTCCTGTTTAATTGATATTTAAAGTCTATTCATTTGTACTAATCTAGGTTTTGCAGTGTTTGCTAAAAAAATCATTTTATTGTTTTCTTTTATATAAAATCGTACATTATCTTTAATTTCTCCTAATGGCTGAAAACAAGTGGCTAAAGAATTATTATCAGGCTTGTTTTCAATTTTAACTCCTATATTAGACAATTCATTTATCAATATAGAAATAATAGAATCATTGTTTAATTTTGGATTTACTCGTACATGATTTAATTCAAATAAAATATTATGGATTTCTTTATTATGTTCTATTGGAGTTACTGTGTGATCATTATGAGTAGTGGCAGTTAATAATTGGACGCATTCTAATAATTTAAGTTTGTGATTAATAATAAATTCAAATTGATGGACGTG
>CAIJNR010000117.1 GCA_903822055.1 uncultured Francisellaceae bacterium
ATAGTTGAGAGTGTTTGGGTGAGGCCTAAATTAGCAAATCACTGGCTTGCTTTCTTCATGGTCTCAAAAAACGCTGCATTAGTTTTTGCATCTTTTAAGTGCTCTAATAGAAATTCTACCGCAGCAGATTTATCCATTGGATGTAATAATTTTCTTAAAATCCACATTTTTTGTAGTTCGCCGCTATTAACCAATAATTCTTCTCTTCTAGTTCCTGATCTAGAAATATTAATTGCTGGATAAACACGCTTTTCCGCAATTTCTCTATCCAGATGTAATTCCATGTTACCAGTACTTTTAAATTCTTCGTAAATAACTTCATCCATCTTAGAACCAGTATCAATTAATGCTGTAGCTATAATGGTTAAGCTACCACCTTCCTCTATATTTCTAGCTGCTCCAAAAAATCTTTTTGGGCGTTGTAGAGCATTAGCATCCACACCACCAGTTAACACCTTACCAGAAGGTGGAACAACAGTATTGTAGGCTCTAGCTAACCTTGTTATAGAATCTAACAAAATAACCACGTCTCGTTTATGCTCAACCAAACGTTTAGCACGCTCTATTACCATTTCTGCAACTTGCACATGCCTACTAGCAGGTTCGTCAAAAGTACTAGCTACTACCTCGCCTTTTACTGAACGCTCCATTTCAGTTACTTCTTCAGGACGTTCATCAATCAAAAGTACCATTAGATGACACTCAGGATGATTAATCGCAATTGCATGAGCAATATTTTGCAACATTACAGTTTTTCCAGCTTTTGGTGGAGAAACCAATAAACCTCTTTGACCTTTACCTATAGGAGATACTAGCTCTATAGTGCGCGTAGTTAAATCTTCGGTACTACCATTGCCAAGTTCTATACGCAAACGTTCATTTGCATGCCAAGGAGTAAGATTTTCAAATGCAATTTTATCTTTAGCAATTTCAGGTGGTTCATCATTAACAGTGCTTACTTTGAGTAATGCAAAATAACGCTCAGAATCCTTAGGTGGACGAATTTTACCATAAATATCATCCCCTGTTCTTAAGCTAAAACGTCTAATTTGACTAGGTGACACATAAATATCGTCTGGTCCTGCTAAATAAGAACCATTAGATGAACGTAAAAATCCAAATCCATCCTGTAAAATTTCTAATACCCCGCTACCATAAATATCTTCGCCTTTTTTAGCTTGAGATTTTAAAATAGCAAAAATAATTTCTTGTTTACGAGAACGTCCTACATTATCAATGCTTAATTCTTTAGCAATTTCTAATAATTCTGTAATAGATTTTTGTTTTAGTTCTGTCAAGTTCATAATTTTTGATCACATTGTTTTTTCATGATGAGTGGATAGATTGGAAGTTATTTATGCATGTTCTTCTAAAAAAGCTATTAATTTTGATTTTGATACTGCCCCTAGATTGGTTGCTAATAATTTTCCATGTTTAAATAATAACAAGGCCGGTATAGAACGAATATTATATTGAGTAGACATTTTTTCATTATCATCTACATTAATTTTTAAAAACTTTACTTTATTTTGATAGTCTTTTGCTACATCCTCTAGTATTGGACCCAACAACCTACATGGACCACACCAAGGCGCCCAAAAATCTACCAAAACCGGTAACTCTTCTTTTAGAACCTCTTCTTCAAAAGATTGATCAGAAACTTCGGCTATATAAGCCATAGATGAATATCCTTAAAATTTTTTATTTGGAACACTTAAATGATATTAATTTTGTAAGAAATAAATAACAAAGTCAATTGAAGAATTGCTACCATCTTACACTACCTCGAAGCATCTTACAAACAACCTATTAAGTATTTTTTTAGCACAACAACTAACTGCTGTCAATCTATAATATAAAAATTCTGATTATTACTAATACTAAAAAAATTTATAAAATTCACCTACAATAATAACATGTCAAAAAATATAACAAACAAACAGGATGTAGTTATAATAGGCGGGGGTACTAGCGGAGTCATGTGTGCACTTGGAGCTATACATTGTGGATTAAAGGTTACATTAATTTGCAATAACACTGATTTTTCTACATCCTCACTTTTAACAGAAACCATTCCTAGCAAAGCATGGTTACATTGTGCAACACTGGCTCACTCTATAAAACAAGCAAAAAACTTCGGACTTGATGTCCACTTAGCACCAATTAATTTAACCAAAGTAAATAATTATGTACAACACACAATTCAAGAACTACAACAAGAAAATGATATTGATATATTTGAACGCCTAGGCGGTTCTTTATTAATTGGTAGTGCAAAATTTTTAAATAATCAAACTGTTTTAGTAGGCAACATACAAATACATAGTAAATATTTTGTTATAGCAACAGGAACCCGAGAACCAGTTTCAAGTATTGTAAATTTTGCTCAATCAGATTTTTTAACTTATAAACAAATTTTCCATAAAAACACCTTGTCTAAAAAAACAATAATTATTGGTGGCAGGTTAGAAAGTTTAGAAATAGCACAAGCACTAACCAGATTCGGCAGTAAAGTTACTTTAATTTTTCCTCAAAAAAACTGTTTACAACTAGAAGATCCAGAATTAGTTAATAAATTACAAACCATTTTAGAAAAAGAAGGTGTTACTTTTTATTTTTCTACCAAAGTTCTACAATTTTACTGGCAAAACCAACGTAAATTACTCGTTTGCCAAGATGATTCCGGAGATAAATTTGCGTTAGATGCTGACGAAATCATTAATATGCAAAACAATCAACCAAATATAGAGGAGCTTGCATTACCTAACGCTCATGTTCAACACGTTCAAGATGGAATTTTAGTAAACAGTAAACTACAAACCACTCAAAAGAATATTTTTGCTTTAGGATCAGTTGTTAAAACACCATTTAAATCAGTACATCTAACAGAATATCAAACTAATGTCATTTTAAGTAATATCGCTTTTAAAATTCCAAGAAATATTAATTATAAATTAGTTCCAAGAATTTTATTTACTTGCCCTCAATTAGCAACCGTTGGCACTACACAAACACACAAATTAACTGATATTCCAATAGATGTTTTACAATTTGATTTTAAAAATATAGATGCTGCTATCTATAAGCAAGAAACCACAGGCACGGTAAAATTAATATGTCATGGCGATAAATTGTTGGGAGCATCTATCTTGGGCCCAATGGCCGCTGAATTAATTACTGAATATAGCTTTGCCATTCAAGTTGGTGCTGGTGTATCAGAAATTGCTAACAGTATCCATGCATACCCAACCTTATCACAAATTAATAAGCGAGTATCTCATAAAATTTTTAATAAACATAAGACCCAAACTACAGTAACCATGGAAAAAGCTATGCACAAAATGCACCAAGTGTTTGCTAAACTGTCGTTTGTCGATTAAAAAATTTACTTACAACTGAGTAAACCAACCAAAGTGTCATAAGATTCAACTAAACTAAATTCATGGATATCTATGATCAAATAGAACATTTCTCTTTAATTCCACGGCTTGGTTATTGGACCTATGATCGAGATATTGATGAATTTTATTGGTCTAAAGAAACTTGTGAACTAGTAAAATGGCCCTTAGATAAACCATCACCAAAATTTAAAGAATTCTCAAGTATTGTGCATGAACAAGATCATCAAGAAATGATCAATGCTGTTACAGAACTATATACTGGTACAAGCGACGGATATGGCCATGAATTGCGCATCAAAATACCAAATAGCGATGAATATAAATGGTATCATGTAATTGGTAGAGCAAATAAAAATTTACTGTTCGGTATTATTATAGATATTAATAAACGTAAAACCATTGAATTCGAAACCAAACAATTACATAAACAATTATTAATTTTTGCCAAACAAGCTGGTATGGCAGAAGTTGCAATATCTGTTATACACAACATTGGAAATGTTTTAAATGGCGCAACTACTTCAATAAGTTTTCTGGAAGACAAAATTCATAAAACTTCTTATAAAAAATTCTTAGATATTGCAGCTTTACTTAAAGAACACAAACTATCTTTATCAACATATTTAACAGAAGATCCTAAAGGCAAAAAAATACCGGAATACCTTATTGCTTTAGGGGACCTTATGGATAATGAATGTCAAGCAATTATTAAAGAAATCCATAACATTTCTGAATGTATAGGGCATATAAAAAATATAATTGGCACCCAAGAATCGGTTAGTAACACATGTTCTATAAAAGAAAGGCTCATCGTATCAGAAATATTAGATTCTGCAATAAAATTTTTCGACAGCAATGTTACAAAAAACAATATTATTATAAATAAACATTATCAAGAAGATATGCAAATATTGGTGGATAAATCTAAATTAATGCAAATTTTAGTTAATTTAATAAAAAATGCTATTGATTCTGTATCACTTAACAAACAATCCATAAAAGAAATCAACATTTCTATTAACAAATCATCTAACATGTTAACTATTCTCATACAAGATAATGGATTGGGAATTGATCAAGAAAATATCAATAAAATATTTTCTTTTGGATTTACCACCAAAACAGATGGTCATGGATTTGGTTTACATAATAGCGCATTAAAAGCAAAAGAAATGGGCGGATCATTACAGGCAACAAGTGATGGAATAGGATGTGGAGCTACTTTCACCCTAACTTTACCGTATAATCCAGAAAAAAACCAAGATGCATCTCAAAAATTCACATGAAAAACAAAAACAATTTACGCATATTGATAATAGACGACAACTTAGATATCCATAAAGATTTTATTAAAATCCTTACTAATCAGGAATCAACAAACAAAGATGTAGACATATTAAATGCACAAATATTTGGAGAAAATTCCACAGAACAAAATCTTGATTTAAGTATTCCTCCATTTACAATTGACACAGCATCTCAGGGATTAGATGGTATAAGCCTAGTACAAACCGCCTATGATACAGAGCAAAAGTACGCATTAGTTTTTGTGGATATACGAATGCCACCAGGACTCGATGGTATAGAAACAATTAAAAAAATTTGGCAAATAGATCAAGATATTCAGGTGGTTATTTGCACAGCATATTCAGATTATACTTGGCATGACACAGTAAAATATTTGGGCGTTAGCGATAACTTGTTGATTTTAAAAAAACCATTTGATTATATGGCGGTTCGCCAATTGGCATGCGCATTAACTAAAAAATGGTTGTTAATGCAAGAATCTAAAAATTATTCTCAAGCTTTAGAACATTATGTACAAGAACGCACAGAAGATCTTAATTATAAAGCAACCCATGATCCATTAACTGAGTTACCAAATAGAACATTATTGTATGATCGATTAGACTACACAATTGAACTATCTGAACGTGATAAATCCATGTTTGCTGTATTATATTTTGATTTGGATGATTTCAAATCAATCAATGATAATTTCAATCATGATACCGGCGATCAAGTCTTAAAAACTATTACCAAACGCATAAGATCCAATATGCGCGGACAAGATACTTTGTCACGCCTTGGTGGAGATGAATTTGTAATGATTATACCAAACATACTAACAGAAGAAAATGTTATTAGCATTGCTAATAATTTATTAAGAATAACCCAAGAAACAATTCCAATAGCAGGTAGAAATATAAACATAAAATCTAGTATTGGCATAAGCTTTTACCCAACCGATGGCAAAACTTCTCTAGAATTATTAAATAATGCCGACTTGGCTATGTATCGAGCCAAAGAATCTAATGGCAATCAATTTCAATTTTACACTCCAGAACTTAATCAAAAAATTTCATCTCGTTTAGAAATGGAATTAGAATTACAACAAGCCATTAACAACCATGAATTTTTTCTATGTTACCTTCCTCAAATTGATTTGACAACAGGACAATTAATTGCAGTCGAAGCTTTAATTCGTTGGAAACATCCTAAATTAGGAATAATACCTCCAACAGGTTTTATACCTTACGCTGAAAAATCCGGATTAATTGTACCAATTGGCGAATGGGTAATCAAAACAGCAACATCACAAAATAAACTTTGGCAAAACAAAGGACTGCAACACATTATGGTTTCAATAAATGTAGCAGTACAACAAATTAGACAAGCTAATTTTGTTGCCACACTAGATCTTGCTTTAAAAGCAGTTGATTTAGAGCCAAAATATTTTGGAATAGAACTAGTTGAAAATATATTTATTAACAGTGTGGAAATAATTAACATTATTAACAATATAAAAAAAATTGGTGTACAACTTACTCTGGATAATTTTGGATCTGGAAATTTATCATTAAATTATTTAAAAAAAAATAACCATAGATTATTTAAAAATTGACAGATCTTTTATTGAAAATATTGACACTGACCGTAACAACAAAATCATTGTTGAATCTATAATAAATATAGCTAACAGTTTGAATTTAAAGGTAATAGCAGAAGGGATAGAAACTTCGAAACACAAAACATTTTTACAACAACATAAATGTGATTATGCAGCAGGGTTTTATTTTAGCAAACCATTACTAGCTGATGAATTAGAAGAGTTACTAAGAAAGACTTAAAAAGTTGGCAACTTACAAATACATTGACTATATTTCTCAAATTAAGCCAACAAAGCCAGGATGTAAATAAGATGTTATCTTCCATAGACTTCATAGAATCACCTATAGGACTTGCAAAGTCTAAAAAACATAAATTCAAAGAAACTATACTCACTATTTCCAAACTATTTAATGAACTTTTAGTTATTTATAAATATAAATTTTCTACTGAATTACTACAACTTTTCGTGCCACGTATAGACATTATTAAAATAGAGCTTTTTAAAGAAGTTATATTAGCATTAATCAAAGAACACTCTCATATAAACAAGCTGCAAACAGATTTTCACAAAGAATACTTAACAATGTATTCTTTAAAACCAACCAATTCTCCTGAAATAACATATTTGTTATTAAAAAAATATTGGCTAAAAATATTAGAACCAATTATTACAATAGAGCGACAAAACAAACGAAAATTGATTTTTTATGGTAACAACTGGTTAACGTCTTTATCTAAACAAAAAGATTTATTTGCCAATTCTGAATTTACCCCCAACACCATAAGAACTATTATTGATAATTTACTGCCTAACATTAAAAAATTTTTAAATGATTTGATTGTAAACAATGGTTACTTTGATATCAAAACTAACAATTCAAACACATTTGTTGTTGGTAAAAATTTAGCAACCACCAAAGGTCAAATAATTTATCAAAATAATATAATGGAACTTATTCAATATTTTCCTACTACTTTAACAACATATAAAGCACCAATACTTTTTGTTCCGCCCTGCATTAATAAATATTACATACTAGATTTATCACCAAACAATTCCATAGTTAAATGGTTAGTTAATCAAGGCTTTACTGTTTATATGATTTCTTGGATAAATCCAGATGCAGCAATGTCTGACACAACATTTTCAGATTATATAATCAATGGTTCATTACAAGCCATCGATTATATAACCAAAACTAACAAATCAGCAGCAATTCATTTAGCAGGATATTGTATGGGTGGAACAATATTAAGCTGTACACTTTCTTATATGCAAAAAACCAATGATCCACGAATATTAAGTGCTTCGCATTTTATGTCTCTTTTAGATTTTTCAAACTTTAAAGATTTAAATGAACATTCGTTAAATCTATTGGAAAAATTCACAAATAAAACTGGCTATCTTAGTGGACGATTATTAAGCATGGCATTTAATGTTGTACATGCTAATGAATTAATTTGGCCTTATTTTATTAATTACTATCTTTTAAACAAACCATTAACAATGTTCGACGCACTTTACTGGAACTGTGATCCTATTAATTTACCAGCTGCTATGTATAATTTTTATTTACGTTCTATCTGTTTACAAAATAAATTACGCCAACCAAATGCAATTGAAATTAATGGAGTAACTATTGAATTAAACAAAGTAACTGTACCAATTTTTTCTGTAGCAGCAGAACAAGATCGTATTAGTCAATGGGAAGTGGTGTATGAAGGATTCAAATTATATACAACCAGCTGTAATCAGCAATTTGTACTATCAACATCTGGACACGTAATGGGACTTATTAATTCACCAACTGATCATAAATGTTCTTATAAAACCAGCAGCTACAGTACGACAAATAATCCATCACCTAACAATGCAATGGATTGGCTTGAAAATTCTACTGAATATTCCGGTTCTTGGTGGACTTGCTGGGTAAACTGGTTAACTAATATTGATTCTTCACAAGTAAAAGCTATAGATCCAAACAACAAAACAATTACTAAAAAAACAAATATAACAGTTTCAAAAGACGCTCCAGGAGATTATGTATTAAAAAAAATTAAATAAATAAATGGTAAATCACATTAATAAACATTAATAATAAAATTGCTAATGAAATATTGACAAACAACATTAGGTCAATTGTAATAACGATCTTAATAATATAATTTTTTATAACATTAAACTTAAAGTTGGAGTATATGTTTGCTAAATCATTAATATTTATAGCTTTTTTTAGCATCTTCTTATCTGGGTGCGGACAAAGCGGAGCATTATACTTACCTGATCAAGATAAACACTCAAGCTCAGCTAATAATGATAGTTAATTTTACCAAAATGCATTCTTTAGGGAATGACTTTATAATCATAGATACTATTACTCAAAACATTAAGATCCATAATGCTTATATTAAAAAAATTGCTGATCGCCATGTTGGAATTGGATGTGATCAAATTATTTTATTAGAACCACCTATAAATCCTTTATCTGATTATTTTTATAAAATATACAATCCTAATGGTAAAACAGCAGAACAATGCCTAAATGGTGCTAGGTGCGCAGCTAGGTTTGCATTAGATTCTGGATTAGTAAATAAAAAAGTTATCACAGCAGACTGTCTTGCTGGACAAATAACTTTCACCATAGAAGATAATCAATTAATTACTGCAAATTTAGGACCAACAAACCCAACCATTAATACTATTTCATTAAAATTAAAAAATACTAATGTTCCATGTCAAGTGTATAGTTTATCTATTGGTAACCCGCATGCTATTTACTTAATTGACCCACACATATCAGAAGAACAACAAGAACCAGATTACCAATCTTTATTAGCTATAGAAATTGCCAATCAAGATGTTTTTCCACAAGGAGTAAATGTTGGTTTTGCTAAAATTATTGACTCTAATAACATTCAATTACGAGTTTTTGAGCGCGGGGCAGGAGAAACCTTATCATGCGGCAGCAACTCTATAGCTGCATTTTTAGTAGCAAAACACTTAAATTTAATCACCAACAAAGCTAAAATATTATTTAAACTTGGAACATTGCAAATCAAAGCAGATAATAATTGCTTAACCATCAAAGGACCAGTAAATTCTGTATTTACTGGGAAATTTAAAATCTAATTAACTTATACAAAACAACCTGTACCCTTTGTACAATCTTTTGTACAATTATTAAAATTATTATTTATTATTGCATAATACGTATAAGTTATAATAATATATTAAATAATATATTTAAATTATTGTTGGGGAGTAAATTGTGATGAAACATGTTATAGGACATAAATCACTAAAAATTACTAATTTTATAAATTTAGGTTTAGCCTTTGGCTTAGGAATTATTTCTTCTTTTTCAGCTCATGCAGCAGCTACAAATTATAAGGGTTTAAAATACGGTTCAACAGAAGATCCATACTGGTTAGGTCTTAGTGGTGCTCTAAAATTAGATGAACGCTTATTTACTGGAAATAAGCGTGGTGATTTACATAGTGGTGCCAGCATTAGAGAATTAACTTTAGATTTTTCTGGCGGCATGGGTAAAAATATATCCGTTGCTTTAGGAACAAGTTATAATGCTAAAGAATCTAAAGTAGATGTAGAAGATGCTTATGTTACCTACACTGGTTATAAAGGTTTGGGAGAAAATTTGCATATTTCTGTTGGTAAGGTAAATCCCAGTTTCTGTTTAGAAAATCACAGTAGCGGTAAATGGATCCCATTTTTAGAAAGAAGCTCTGTAACAACAGCTTTTAGACCAGATGCTGGTTTAGGTGTTAGCGTTAACCATTGGCAAGATGACCATTCTATAAATGCAACTATTACTCAACCAAAACCAAGCGATAGCACTACCGATGAAAAAGGTAACTCTGTTCAACACTCAGATCGTTTACAATTTAATGCACGCGCTACTAAAGCATACTTTTTTGCACCAAATAAATTAATCCAAGGTGGTATTTTTGGTCATTTTAAAGACGATGGGCATAATGGTTTAGAGTTTTCTACACCACCAGAAGCAAAAGCACGGCATTCAACTAATATGTTACTTAATACCACTCCTCCTGGCTCGCCTGGTAAACAAAATAAAATTAAAGCAAAGAACCACTACACTATTGGTGCAGAGCTATTAGGTCAAGATGGTCCGTTAAGTGGTGAAATTGAATACCAACACACTAAAGTTAATCGTGACAAATCTCAATTAGGTGGCAACTTAAATTTTAAAGGTTATCGCTCTAATATTAATTATGTTTTAACTGGGGAATCACGTAATTTCAAAAGCAACAATGGTACTTTAGGACAAGTAATTCCTAACAATGACAATGGTGCTTGGGAAATTTCTGGTCGTTACGACTACTTAAATCTTAATGATAAAAATGTAGTTGGTGGCGCAGCTCATCACATTGGAGCCGCTTTAACTTGGTATGCTAACTACAATTTCTCTGTAACTGGTGAATATATTAGATCTAAAATTGATAGAAGTTTTACTTTAGAAAAATTAAAGATCAATACACTAGGAGCTAGATTACAACTTGTATTTTAATAGTTTAACTAAGACACTTACAACGGTGCGACACTTCTTTGGAATTGTTGCACTGCTGTGTGTTTTTTTATTGCTTGGTTCTTATTTTATTGAGCATGTATTACTTGTAGAACCATGCATCCTTTGTACAATTCAGAGAGTTCTGTTTTTCTTGATTTTAGGAACTTGTCTTATCGGGTTGTTTATAAATATTTTTTTCTTTTGTAAAACCAAACATTGTTTGAGACTAACTAGCACTAGCATTTTAAATTGGTTATGCATGAGTAGCACCCTATTATACTCAACTATTGGAATGTTAATTGCTGGGAGACAATCCTGGTTACAAACTTTTTCTCGTTTTAGCATTTCCAGCTGCGGCGCAAGTCTTCATGAATTAATAAAACAATATTCTTTGATTACAGTACTAAAAATGGCCATCCAAGGAAAATTAGAATGTTCAACAATTGGAATGAAAATTTTAGGATTATCTTTAGCTAATTGGGGTTTTATTAATTTTTTAATTATTTTATTCTTTGGAATATTAGTAGTTTATAATCAATTAACTAAAAATTAATAGTATTAGTTCACGTGGCTCACAGGGACATTCAGCGAACAGTTCATCAACTAAGCATTAATTTCCTCACCCCTTCATGCCCAACTATAATGCACGCTTACCAGGACCCTCTCCAACAAAAATTGTTGGAGAGGGCGGTCACCTTCTTGATGGGCATTCTATATTTTTTGCTATATTTTCCAGAACATTAGTTAAGTTCTTTAAAATCTCCCAATAATTACCTATCCAATATTGTCTACGGAATTTTATATTCATAAATTTTCTATTTCTAAAGCCTGCCACAAAATGTTCTCGGCTTTTTTACTGATATTATCTGTTAATTTTAGTATGGTGACCGCCCTCTCCAACAATTTTTGTTGGAGAGGGTCCTGGTAAGCGTGCATTATAGTTGGGCATGAAGGGGTGAGGCAACTAATGCTTAGTTATTTATCTGTTCGCTGAACGGTAACAATTAATAATAGCCCGCTCTAACCTAAATCTTTCCCTCAGTCTTATTAAATAAATTTTGAATATTAGGCTTATGTTTAAATAAAATTAATATACCAATAACAACCATAGCAATTGCAAATTCTCTTGTTATTTCTATATTGGGCCGTAAAAATATCGATAACATACTCATCAAAATAGCTAGCATGGTTGCACTAAGCGCAGCAAGTGACGAAATTTTAGAAATAATAAATACCGCAATCCAAGTTATTAAACAAAGCAAAGCTAATTGCCAACAAAGTGCCAACATAATGCCAAGCGTTACGGCAACACCCTTACCACCACGAAAATTAAAAAATATCGGGAATAATTGACCTAAAAACACTGCAATCGCAACACCTGCAACCACGCAATTAGACATCATCAATAATTTAGCAAACCATACTATAGAAAATCCCTTTAATACATCTAATAATAACACGCAGGCCGCTATTGATTTTCCAGCTATACGTAGCACATTAGTTGTCCCAGGATTTTTAGAGCCTTGGCTTCTTGGATCTGGTAATTTAAATAGACGGCATAATAAAATAGCACTAGATATAGAGCCAAGAAAATATGCAAAAGGTATTAAAACAAATGCTAATTTAAAATTGAGCGGAGTTACCATGTTACACCAAAATATAATAAATACGGATCTAGTTTTTATTAACGACTTAACTATAAATACTATCATAGGCCAAGAATCTTGGGAACGAGAAATAGCACAGCCTATTGTTGTTAACGTATCTATTGCTACAAATTTTTTACATACTGTTATTGAACATAAATTAATTATTAATCTAATTGTGGATTTATGTCACACAAATACCTTCGATACATTAGAATCTTTAGTTATTCAAATTGAACAATTAATTATATCCAAATATTCGCCCAAGATAACATCATTAGAAATTAGTGTTAAAAAACTATTTCCTGAAACTAATGTTAAAGAAATCGGAGTGAAAATTGCAAGAACCTACATGGCACGCTAAGAATCATAGTATTAAAGTAGTTGATCATATTAAACAAAAAATCTATATGGCAGGTGGAAGTATTTCCTTTGCTGATTTTATGCAGAGCGCCCTTTATGCTCCAAATTTAGGCTACTATAATGCTGGTTGTGAGAAGTTTGGCAAACATGGCGATTTTATCACGGCGCCAATGCTAGGTGAATTATTTAGTTTTAGCGTCGCTACGCAATGCTCTGATATTTTAAATGAGCTTACAAATCATAATATCTTAGAGTTAGGAGCGGGAGACGGCCAATTAGCTTACCAATTAATTAAATATCTTACGTCTCATCAATATACTCATCATAAAAAGATAAAACTTGATAATTATTTTATTTTAGAACCAAGCGCCGAATTACAAGTTAGACAAAAAAAAATGTTGTTAAATAGTAATTTAGATCCTTTTTATAAAAGCAAAATTTCGTGGATTAGCACTTTGCCAGAACATTTTACTGGTATTATTTTAGCTAACGAAGTATTTGATGCTTTGCCAGTCCATTTATTTAAACTCCATAATAAACAAATTTTAGAAAAATTCGTCATTTTTAAAGATAATAAATTTGATTTTATAGATGTCAAAGCTTCTGAAAATTTATTAAACCAAACACTTAAATTACCAATAAATAGAGCAAATGATATAAATAATACTTATGAATCGGAAATTTGTTTATTAATTCCTGGGCTAATTAAATCATTATCTTTGTGTTTACAAAAAGGCGCAATTTTACTGTTTGACTATGGGTTTTTAGAACATGAGTATTATCACCAAGATAGAAACAATGGGACTTTAATGTGCCACTACCAACATCATGCTCATCCTGATCCATTTTTTTTGCCTGGATTACAAGATATTACTGCCCATGTTAATTTTTCTATGATTATAGATTGCGCCATTAAAAATAACCTTCAGGTTGCTGAATTTTCTTCACTAGCAAATTTTTTAATAAATAATGGCTTAGAACAAGAATTTAAAACAAAAATACAAATGGCCAATAAAATACAAGAATATAAGCTACATCAAGAAATTAACACATTAATCTCACCAAGTGAGATGGGGGAAATATTTAAGGTATTATTACTAAAATCAAAATAATAATATTGAATATAATTAAATTGCCATCCTTGGCAAACAACTTCCTTTACTCGTGGCTCTTACTACACTACTCATTAATGGAATGCATATTCTAGAAGCTTAGAATATCAGTATTTCGACAAAACACAACTTGCTGCAATTATTAAAAATAATCATATAAAGCAAACAGTTACACAATATCGGGCTATTGTCGCACAAATAATACAGTTATATCTCACAAAACAAAAATTAGTTTGGCTACACGTGACTTAATAATTTCTAAACTACAGTAATATAGTATGGAAACAACAACAAAATGTGTCAACCCTTGGTTGCAACAACGACAGCAAATATTGATAACCCTCAATAATCTAGCAGGGTTGTTACCTACTACAATTAAAAAAGATCCTGTTTCTTTGTCTGATTTTTTCCAATTATTAATAGATTATACCTGTGCCGGACATTTACAAATCTTTACTTTATTAGTAAAACAAAACGCTGATAATTTCACAACAATTAAAATAATACTTCAAAAAATAAATGATACTACCAATTGCATAATAAAATATAATTATA
>CAIJNR010000118.1 GCA_903822055.1 uncultured Francisellaceae bacterium
ATCGATTTAAGAATTTTATAAAAATAATAATTTGTGCTTTATAAATGCTTGTTGCTGTGAATATAACTTAATTAATTATGTTTATATTGGGAGAGATAAGATGACAAAATCACATAGAAAATCAGGTTCTGCAAATAAGCTTGTAGTGAATGATAATGGTAAGTTGGTAACAATCAAGCAGCCATCTATTATGGAAATAAGCACAATTTTTAAAGCAATTATGGCAAATAAAAAAGTGGTTAGTACCATATTTCACTATTTGGAAGATGTTTGATCTTAATAATTATTGAAGCAACAATAGCTATAACGAAAAGCTGTTGGTTTGCTGTCTATAGTAACATTCCTATTCATACTTTGAATCAGATTGGTAGTTACCGTTCACGTGGTTCAGTATTTTTTAAATTTATTACGCACCATTCAGGGCGTTAATAGATTAACAGTGAGTTCTATTCTTTCAGGATGCTTCATAAATTTAAAAAATACTGAACCACGTGAACGAATACGATTGGTAAACTAACAAGCTCAATTGGTAAATTGAGCTTGTTAGGACGTCGAAAGATAATTGTTTTTAAATCATATATTTTAGTGCTAATGATCCAGAATGCCCAATGAATTTGCTTTTTTTATGCATGTCGTAGTTAATGGTACAATGCAATCTGTCAGTTTTTATATAAGTTAAACTAGCTCCAACATTAAAAGTTGTTTTAGCAGGTTTTGCGCCGTCTATAGTAAAATCGCCACCGCCACCAGTAAATTGAGAAGTAGTTTCTTGACTAGTGTTGTTAAAGTCCCTAAGTACCATAAAATGAAGATCTGGATTTAAAAATCTACTATCATTTTTTTGTAGCAGAGCAAATTTAATTCCTATACCACCTTCCATTTTTTGTACATCCTTAGAAGATACTTCTTTAAGACTAATCCCACCTGCTCCATGTTCATCGTATTTTGCTTGATGTAATAAAGTATATTGTAAAGATACATTAGGAATTATTTTAAAGTCACCCACTGTATGCACATAACCGCTAGCTACTTTACCAGAAGGCTGAATACCATTAAATTTTCCGTGAGCGGTTCTGTCAGCGAAAACAATATTACGTTCAGTTTTATATTGATTAATAGCAAATGATAAAAATCCGTCTACATAATATTTTGCTGGAGAATAAGAACTGTAAAGAGTCGCTTGATAACTATTTATTTTGGTTTTGTTGGCTGGAAGATCCTTGGTTCTTATACGAGTGTTGGCATAACTTAAACCAAGCCCGCCCCATGTATTATCATGAATTTGCTTGTCTCCACCAAAAGCAAAACCACTAGTGTTAGCATTATATCCTAGAAAATTCTGACGTTCTTTTTGTAGCATGGTGCTACCTAACCCTTTAATCCATAGATTTTTAGTAGATTGCATACCACCTGCTGCATAACCAGTGTTAATATCAGTAATGCCACTTCTAGCTATAAGTTCTATACGTTCAGCGGATGCGGCATTTGCTATAGAACTAGCCCAGAAACTTGCAGCTTGGAGCCCTTGGGCACCATTAGTATCTGGAGATAGTTGCGTGTAGTCTTTAGTGATCCCTGCTGTTGTGGTTTCTTGATCAATTAAATTAAATACAGCTTTAGCATCGGAAGAAAATTGGTTGTTGGTTATACCATCGTTTACAACACTAGCAGTTGCTTTAGCAGTTGTAGTGGTTACAAGGGTTGTGCCTGTGGTACGAGTTACAGTTACACGTACATTATTACCATTTGCGGCTATAGCATAGGCAAGTGCAGGAGAGGGTACTAAACCAGCTACTGTAGTTCCAGCAATTGTTGGTGCAGCCCCACCTAGGATAATATCTAATGTTTGTCCATTAGTTAATAATGTGCTACCAGAAGTTGCTATTTTTACGGCACTACCATTAAGATTTGCAACACCTGTTACATTTAACGGTTGAGCAGTCCCATCCACTACATTGGCTATATGGGTAGAAGTTGCAGCGTTAGAATTATATGCTCCAGTAATAGTGGTAGTTGAGTTTTTTATATTAACAGTGCCTGCTGCACCATTAGTAAAAGCGCCAGTAATACCAACAGTACCAGATGTTATAGTAAGATTGCCTCCAGTATTAATAAAGGCACCGGCTGTCGTAACATTTCCGCCGCCAAATGTTATTGTACCAGTATTGGTTATAGCCCCCATACCTGCTATTGTACCAGTATCAGAAACAATTAATGTACCTGCATTGGTTATAGTGTCACCACCAGTACTCGAAATGTTACCTTTGGTTTTAATATTTATGGTAGTTCCGATGCTAGTGTTTAAGGCAGTGTTTATACCACTTATATTGTTATTAATATTGAATATTGTGCCTATGTTTCTTACATTTATTGTTTGTATGCTTTTTATAGTGTTTTGAGTTGAAAAATTACCGCCAATATTTAAAGTATCAACAGCACCATTTCCGTCAATAACACCGGTAATCGTACCGCCATTAATAGTTATGATGTCATTACGATTACCGCAAAGTATACCACCAATTATTGTAGCACCAGGATTGTTGGTTAAAATAAGACTTGGAAATAATCCCATTCCAGTTGGCATATGTATAGCATTATCGGTATTATTTGCTGCGGAAATAGAACCATTGTTTATTATTGTAATCACACTAGCACCAACAAAAGGACTATTAGCATTATGAAAATCTATAACGTCTCCAATATCAGTACGAGATATAGTTCCATTATTAGTGATGTCATATGTTCCATAGTTATAATTTACTCCATCGATTGTTGATATTCCCGTACTACTAACAGTAACTCCTTCGCTAACAGTTAGACTTCCGCCAACTGCGGCAGCCTGAAGTTGTAAGCCCGTACCATCGTTTGCATTAATTACCGTAGCACCAGCTCCAATATTAGTACCCCAAGCTACATTGGTTGCTATTTGTCCTAATAAAAACACTGCAAATGCTATTTTATAATTGGTGGTTTTTATTGTTTTAGGGATGCCTATCATCCTGGCCATAGCTCTATTCCTTACGATAATAATATTTGTGTGTTTGTTGGGATTTTAAAAAAAATATTATAAATTATATAACGCATATACTATTAATTTAGTGTGGAATAATCAAAATGCAACATTGTCAGAATATTTTAGAAAATATTGATTTTTAGAGGGTATATGTATGTTGATTTGTCATATGAAATAAAATTAATTGCTAAATAAAACAACCTTATGCTGTTGGTGTTTTATTGTTGTTGTTTTATTAAATGTTTTAAATCATATATTTTAATGCTAATGATCCAGAATAACCAATAAATTTACTTTTTGTATTAAGATCATAATTAAATGTACAATGCAATCTGTCATGATTTACATAAGTTAAACCGACTCCAACATTATAAGTTGTTTTAGCAGGTTTTGCGCCTGTTATAGTAAAGTCACCACCACCACCAGTAAATTGGGCGGTAGTTTCTTGGTTGGTATTATCAAAATCTCTAAGTATCATAAAATGAATTTCTGGACTGAAAAATTTATGTTCATATTTATGTAATAATGCAAATTTAATTCCCACACCACCTTCTAGTTTTTTTGTATCACTTGAAGAAACTTGTTGAAGTCCAACACCACCTGCTCCTTGCTCGTCATATTTTGCTTGATGTAATAAAGTATACTGTAAAGATACATTAGGAATTATTCTAAAGTTATCTATTGCATGTATGTAACCGCTAGCTACTTTACCAGAAGGTTGCATACCATTAAATCTTCCAGTAGCTACTCTGTTAGCAAAAGTAATGTTGCGTTCTGTTTTATACTTATTAAAAGCAAGTGCTAGAAATAGATCTACGTAATATTTTTTTAGAGAATAAGATCTATAAATAGTTGCTTGGTAACTGTTAACAACTGTTCTGTTGGCTGGAAAATCTCTGGTTTTTATATGAGTGTTGGCATAACTTAAACTAGCTCCAATCCAAGTGTGATTATTAATTTTACTATCCATACCGATAGCAGAACCGCCGACATTAGTATTATATCCAACAAAGTCTTTATATTGTTTTTGTAAGAAGGTACCACCTAATCCTTTAATCCACAAATGCTCACTAGATTGCATGCCACCAGCTGCATAACCAGTTTTAATATCAGTAATACCACTCCTAGCTATAAGTTCTAAGCGTTCAGCTGATGCGGCAATTGCTATAGAACTAGCTTCAAAACTAGCTGTTTGAAGCCCTTGAGCACTATTAATATCTGGTGATAGTTGATTATAGTCTTTTGTAATAGCAGCTATATTAGTTTCTTGATCGATCATGCTAAATACACTTTTAGCATCTGAAGAAAATTGATTATTGTCCAAACCATTGTTAACGATACTACCAGTAGTGTAAGCGGTTGAATTGCTTATTGTGGTAGGAGTTGTTCGATTTGCACTTACTTGTACATTGTTGCCATTTATAGATAAGGCATAGTTTATAATAGGTGAGTTTGTTGAAATTGTTATTTTTGTTCCGGCAATATTTGGTAGTGCAGTGCAAGTTATAATGTCTACAGCTTCTCCAGCTATAGTATTACCAGAAGTAGCTATTTTTATTGTGCTATTGCTAAGATCTGCAGCACCTGTTACTGCTAGTGTTTGAGCAACGCCATTAACTATATTTGCTATATGTGTAGAAGTTCCAGTATTAGAATTATATGCTCCATGAATAGTTGAGGTTAAACCGTTTATACTTACAGTACCACCATTACCATTAGTAAAATTACCTACAATAGCAATGCCACCTGAATTTACAATAAGATTACCACCAGTGTTATTAAAAGCACCAGTAGTAATAAGATTGCCGGAATTTACGGCAAGATTACCATTAATGTTGGTAAAAGCACCTCCGACATTAACTGTTCCAGAAGATATAGTGACACTACTGCCAGTATTATCGAAAGCACCAACATCAACATTTCCACCACCTAAAGTTATTGTGTCAGTGTTTGTTACAGCACCCATAGCTCCAAAATTACCTATTCTACTAGTACCAGAAAGTACTAGGTTACCAGCGTTGGTTATTATACCAGCAGCACCATTAATACTACCACCAGTACTAATAGTAGTTGTAGTTCCAGCAGTTGTATTAAATAAAGTTGTTAAATTGGTAATATTTTTTTTAATATTAAATGCTGCATTATTATTTACGTTAATTGTTTCTATTTTATCTATTGTTCCGTTTGTCGTAAAATCACCAGTTATATTTATGGTGTTGTTACCGCTCGTTCCACCAAAAATGTTTCCTTGTATTGTTCCAGCTAAATTTAATGTGTCATCACGGTTACTACCATAAATATTGCCAACTATAGTAGTGCCAGATTCATTAGTTAATGTTAAGTTTACGTTATTTTGGTTAGCTAATGTAATCGCAATTCCCGTTGGGTTATCAACGTCAACAGGGTTTTGATTTTTTATTGCACCTGTTAAACGAGTTCTTATGCTTAATGTACCAAGAACTGCAGGTGATGCTCCTTGGACACCGAAAGGAAAGGTTGCTGGCAATAAGGGTGCTCCAGAAAAATTTATTACTGCTGAGCCATCATTTGTTACGATGCTTCCATTTCCGATATCTATGTTTGCACTACCGAAAGCTGCAGAAGAAACTACTGCTGCTTGGTGAGCGGCAGTGATGTCGGAATTATCTACTAACCCTATAAATTGATCTCCAGCTGAACCAATCCTTAGTGTTCCAACAGCTTGATCAAACACTAAAACATCATGTACATTAGGACCATTACCTCCGTTATCTGCGATATATGCTGCTCCAACATTAGTAGCTACAGCACTTCCAGTTGCTATTTGTCCTAACAAAAACATTAATAATGTTTTTGTATAATTTGTTTTTATTGATATTTTTTTGATGCCTATCATCCTTGGCTTATTATTGTTATAGGTATTTTTATTTATAAGTAATTGATTTCTTATATTAGTTAATTTAGTAAATTATAACAAAAATACAAGTTTGGCTGCTAATAACAATATGAAAGTTTATTTTAATTATTCCAGCCTAATTTTTCTCTTAATACAGTAAAATAATTATAATTTATTGGATGAATTAATCTGATTTCCGTGGGGTATTTAGTGATAGTTATTATCGTCAATACCTGCGGTTAAAGCATTTGGGAGTACGATGGACGGTCTTTCAAAGACGATTACTGAATTTGAAAAAGTAGGTGTTGGAGCAA
>CAIJNR010000119.1 GCA_903822055.1 uncultured Francisellaceae bacterium
TTAATGGTGAAAGACCTCATTTTTCTTTAAATGTAAATCCCCCTAAGCGACAGCCAAACCTACTATCTCCAATACAATTTTTAACTTATAATAAATTCTTCTATTTTCATAATCAGTGCAATTTAGGGTGGCCCGATACAATTATTTGACTTGTGGAGGGCATTTATGTTTAAGTAAATTTATAGAATATAAAAACTAGTCTAAGAAATAATAACGACTATTTACACAGATTAAATGACTCTCTCTTAGTAAAGTTGTTTTGCAATGTTAAGGTATTATAATAATTAAGTTATTAAGTTTTTTGGATAATGAAAGGAAATTATTTGTTTTGGTTTGCTTTTGGTAATTATAGCTGCCATATACATATGATTTACATAATTAAAAGTAGAGCTATTTAGTGACCATTTAGCAGCTTCTACTGTAGAATTGTTTATTTTTAGTATGTTTACAGGATCATTTGGCAAAAACGCTACATCAAAAGTGTTTAATGAGTATGACAAACCTTTTCCAATCGCTTTGACAAATGCTTCTTTTCTGGTCCAAATTGTATAGAAAGCTTTTACTTTTTGATTAGTTGGGACTAACGCAAATTTAGAAAATTCTTGAGGTGAAAAAAACTGGAGCGCTAGATCTGTGACATCTTCTATTGGTTTTAAGTACTCTAAATCAGCTCCTATTGGATGTATTTTGGTAATAGCTAGTATTGCCATATTATGTGAATGAGACATATTAAATTGCAGGTTAAATGGATTAATTTCAAAATAAGGTTTTTGATAATAAGTGTATTTAAAATTTATAGCATTAGATGTGATCATGCAATACTTACTTAAAATTTGTCTAAGAGCTATTTTTCTTAAAATATAGCTGGTTTTATGTTGCTCAAAATAAAAATTATTTGCTTTTTGTTGCTCGTCAATTGATAAAATGGAAAATAATGAGCTTGGCGACACTTTAATGTCGAGAGAAATATACCATAAATGAATTTGTTGTTTTGTTAAATGCATATTTATTTTAAAATTTTAAGTGATAATCGTAAAAACAAATCGTACTGTTGCTATTGCTTAATTTACAGTTGATGTGCTAGATTGTAAATATTAAATTGGTTATTGACAGTGTAGAGTTATTTATATGGTAAGTTGTTAGAATAAGTTGTATTTTAAATATTAATTTATAATAATTTTTACACTAAAACAAAAAAATGTGGTTGTGCGTTTATATGGGTATTTTTATTATAACAAGAATATGTACATTTTACGTGGTAAGTTGAGTTTTATTATAATTTAATGGGGGTTGGTAGTTAATGGATGAATTAGTTGAAAGATTGTCTATTGGTAAGCATCCAGTAGTATTTGAAAAACAATCTAAAGAAATACAAGAAGTTAAACATAGGTTAGTAGAATTGAAGTTTGTATTTGTAAAATTTACTAACACTAGAGGTGGCACTGAACTTGGAATAAATGTGGAAGATAACCTTACTTGTCTTGATGAGGCTAATCTTGAAAAAGGTACAGGTAATATTCATATAGCTGGTTGGTGTATCTTAAATTATCATAAAGTTAGATGTATTGCAGATATCAATTTGGCAACTAGAGAAGGGGTCGGATATTTAGAAGTACTTGATAATTCAGAAGAAGCTATTTTATCTACTAAACATTGATGTGGAGTATGTTATGAGTGATAATGATTTTAAAACTTTAATAAACAGACCTAAAGATGACGATGAAGAAATTGTGGAGTTGCATTTAGTATTAAAAAATTGTGAAGAGCAGTATTCTCTTTGGCCTTATTATAAAGAAATACCTATTGCTTGGAAAAAAGTATTTGGACCAAAGCCTAAAGAAGATTGCCTTAAATATGTAAAAGAAAATTGGACAGATATGAGGCCATTAAGTTTAAGAAAACAAATGGAGGAAAGTGAAGCTAAAGAGCAGGCAAAACGTGATGCATGCAATTAAAAAGCAAGCATTTACAAAACAGATATAATACCTTAAGTGTTTTGTTGGTTGCTGTTTGGAGTGTAGACAAACAAATGCAACTTAGGCTGGTAGCTGGTGGTATATTAGTTTTAATAAGTTCACTACTAAGAATGGTTATGCCATGGTTACTAAAGTTCGTTGTAGATTCGTTTTATAACCCAAGCATGGCTAAATTATTATTTTGGGTTTTTATATCATATGGAATATTATGGACAATATCTCAAATAATAATTAATTTACGTCAAATTTTTGTATACAGACCTTTTGAGAGAGGCATTCATAAATTTAGTTTAAAAATATTTCAAAAATTACTAGATTTGCCAATTTCTTACCATATAAATAATGCCACCGGTAGCATTATGAATTATATCGAAAGAGCTCAAGCAGCGATACCAAATGTACTTTTTGGGTTATTATTTGTTATTTTGCCAATAGTAATTGAAATTATAATGGTAGGTGGTATTTTATGGCACCACTACGGTTTTATTTTTGGATTTTCATTATTATTAATATTTACCCTATACCTGTTGTTTACTTGGTTAATAATGGATTGGGTGTTAATTGCTCAAAGAGAGGCAAATCATCTACATACTCAAGTTAGCTCCTATATAACAGATGTTTTAATGAATATAGAAGGCGTACATTATCAATTTGGACAAAATTTAGCGCTAGAACAATGCAAATCAAGAGTTATTGATAGAGAAAATGCTGTTGTTCGTCAATTAGTTCGTATGGATGTAGTTGGGATAGGACAAAACTTAATTGCTGGTGGTGGTTTAATGTTTATGACCACGTTGATTGGATTTAAAGTAATTGAACACAAATTGATAGCTGGTGACTTTATTTTGTTTAATGGCTACCTATTGCAATTTTTAGCTCCACTTAATATGATTGGTTATATAATAAGAAATTTACGTGATGATTTCATTAAAATGGAAGATGTTGTAAATTTATTAAACCAAAATACAAAATTCGTTATTAGTAAACCTATAACAAAAATCACTGAAATTTCTAAAGAAATTAAGTTTAAATCAGTAAGTTTTTCTTATCCTAATAAAACCGAATTGGCATTAAAAGATATTAACTTTTCATTGCCGGTTGGCAAAACTACAGCTATTATAGGTGCTAACGGCTCTGGCAAATCAACTATCACAAAATTAATGTATCGTTTTTATGAGGTATCCAGTGGCAAAATATTAATTCAAGACAAGGATATAAAAGATATCAACCTCACTTCTTTGCGAGAAATAATTGGAATTGTACCGCAAGAAGCGTTTATGTTTAACGCTAGTATTTATGCTAATTTAGTGTTTGGTGATTTAATTGTTTCGTCAGATTTTTTTAATGAAATTATAAATATTGTTGGGATTAATGAATGGGTCAAAAATTTACCAAAAGAATATAATACAGAAGTTGGTGAAAGAGGCCTTAAAATTTCTGGCGGCGAAAGACAAAAAATCGGTATTGCTAGAACATTGTTACGTCAACCAAAATTATTAATATTAGATGAAGCCACGTCAGCATTAGATTTAGTAGCTGAACAAAGAATATTTTATTATTTAAATAAAAATTATCGGTCTATAACACAATTAATCATAACGCACAATCTTAGGTGTATAAATTATGCGCATCAAATTATTTTTATGCAAGATGGCAAAATTATTGATTGTGGCACCCATCAAAAATTATTGATTAATGAACAATACAATAAATTATGGCAGCAACAATATTCAAACGTTCGCGGGGAATAAGTATGAATTCAATTGTTGAGTGTAAACAAATATCTTGTTACATCATAAGCGAAACTAGCTTGGGGTTACAATGTGCGGAAATTCTTATCAATTCTGGTCATATAATTTTAGGAATAATTTCTCAAGATACTAATATTATAAATTGGGCAAAGAAACACAATATTCCCTATTATCTTTCGATTGGTGATTTTGAAAAACTTGATACTTACAAAAAGTTTGATTATTTATTTAGTGTTGTTAATTCACAAATTTTAACTAATAAAACTTTACAGCTTCCTAAATACGCAGCAATTAATTACCATGATAGTTTTTTACCAAAATATGCTGGAGTACATGCCACTTCATGGGCAATTTTAAATAATGAAAGTTATCATGGTATAACTTGGCATTTTATGGATTCTGGAATTGATACTGGAAACATTTTAATACAGAAAAAATTTAATATTGATACTGATGACACCGCCTTAACCTTGAACTTGAAAAATTATACTTATGCTACGGAAGCATTTAAAGAATTGATAACATTGCTAAATAGTCAACCAATCAAATCTTATGCTCAAAAGCTAAAAGAAAGAACCTATTTTTTGCAACATAAAAAGCCAATCAATGGTGGTTTAATATGTTGGAACATGTCAGCTCAAGAGATATTAAATCTTTATAGAGCGTTACATTTTGGAGATTACACTAATAAATTAGCAACTTGCAAATTATACATAAATGATAGCTTTATTATACCTGGCAAAATAAAGATTTTAGATCATAAATCTTATCAATCAGCTGGTACAGTTGTCAGTATATCGAAACATTTTTGTGAAATTGCTACTGTCACTAACGATATAGCGTTAGAAAATTTTACTGATTTAAAAGGTGGCACAATAAGCCTAGAAAAATTTAATATTTATATTGGTTGTAAATTAATAGATTTTGAGTTTAAGGACTGTTTTATACAATATTATAATACTCTTTCTCTTAAAGAAGAATATTGGATTAAAGAATTAAAAAAAACAACACCAACAAATTTATTTTTTCTGTATATGAAAGATTTTAATCAAGGCGATATTGTTCAAACAAGATTAATTCCGCAAGATTGGTCAAAATTAATTGCATCTATACATAATTGTAGTTTATCAGATGTTGTTCTAGCTAGCTTTTTAATTTATTTAAGTGTCTTTGATAATAGTGAACATTTAACTATCAATTTAAATGATTGTTTACAAATTAACGAGCATTGTCAATCTGTCGTATCAAATAAAACACCATTTAACATTGATTTAATTAAAAATCAAACAACCAAAGAATTTGTTGAATATATAATAAAAAAAAGAATTATACATAAACAACACCAAACATTTGTAATAGATGTTTTGCAACGTATACCAGAATTAAAAGATATAAATATTAATTTACCTATTACGGTTAATATTGTTGAAACAGAGCAAGAAAAGATTACTAAAAACAATTCTTTATTAACATTAAATATTAATACCAAGAATAATACACTATTGTTTAATGCAAAAACAACTACAACACCGATAGTAAAAGAATTATTAGACAGAGTGTTTCTGATTGCTGACCAGTTGTTAAAGACAGGCAACAAAATGTTTGACGTTTCATTACTGACAGCTTCAGAATATAAAAAAATAGTAATTGCTTGGAACCAAACAGAGCGTGTTTATCCTTACAATAAAACTATCCATCAATTATTTGAGGAGCAAGTAGAACGCACTCCGGACAGTATAGCTGTAATATACGAAGACATTAAACTTAGCTACCAAATGCTAAACACTAAAGCTAACCAATTAGCCCATTATTTACTTGAAACTCAA
>CAIJNR010000120.1 GCA_903822055.1 uncultured Francisellaceae bacterium
TTAATGGTGAAAGACCTCATTTTTCTTTAAATGTAAATCCCCCTAAGCGACAGCCAAACCTACTATCTCCAATACAATTTTTAACTTATAATAAATTCTTCTATTTTCATAATCAGTGCAATTTAGGGTGGCCCGATACAAATGCTTGATCTTTTTTATAACTTACGGATAGAATAAAAAATGATTGATTAAATATCATAATTATAAAAAAATATCGTTAATACTTTAGAATCTGGAATATATGTTTAGTAAATATAATTATTGTCCTAAAGCCATTATATTTATCGATGATGTTCTTGAAAATCTTAAATCATTACAAAAATTATGTATTAAACTAAAAATAGATTTTTATGGGCATCATTACAGAGCAGTATCTTTCATGCCATTGCCTATTATTGATGAAAATTTAGAAAGATTACGTTTTAACATTTTAGAGAAAGGTGGTGTTTGGTTGAGTTAAAAAAAATTAAAGAAAAAGCATATTAAACATAACAGTTGTTATCAGCTTGGAATTAATCATTTTTTATCATTGAGAGAGTAAATTTAAATTGACTCTGTCCTATATATAGTTGGGAAATAAATGAATATGATATCATCTTTTACTCGTACAGAAAGAGATGCCATTGGTTTGTTGCAGATGGGAACCTTTTTGGAGTATTTTGATTTTATGCTTTATGTGCATATGTTGGTATTATTAAATGAAATCTTTTTTCCTGCAACAAATCCCCATGCATCTAATCTTCTTTCATCATTTGCTTTTTGCTCTACATTTATATTCAGACCATTTGGATCTTTATTGATCGGATATATAGGGGATCGTATTGGTCGTAAAGCGACCGTTGTTATTACTACTTTTATGATGGCAGTTTCTTGTTCTGTTATGGCAATGCTTCCCACATATGCTGAAATTGGGATCGCTGCCGCATGGATGTTAACTACTTGTCGTATCGTTCAGGGAATGTCCTCTATGGGAGAAAAAACTGGAGCTGAGTTATACTTAACAGAACTTATAAAATTACCTCAAAGATATCCTGTTGTAGCTGTAGTGGAGGTTTGTTCAACCTTAGGAGTCACATGTGCACTAGGAGTGGCTTTTTTAGTTACTTCTCATGGATTTAATTGGCGTTTAGCATTTTGGATTGGCGCTGGAATAGCACTAGTAGGCTCTATTGCTAGAACAACTCTTAGAGAAACTCCTGATTTTATAGATGCTAAACGTCGAATGCAGCAAACCATGCAAGAAGTTGGTTCCCAAACAGAAAACTATAAAAACAACCCTATTTTTAAGGAACCGTTAAACAAAAAAACGGCTATTTTATACTTCCTGATCCAAACAGCTCAACCGGTATGGTTTTATTTTGTTTATATTCATTGCGGAAATATTCTAAAAAGTACTTTTCATTATACTCCCGATCAAATAATCGGGCAGAATTTTATAGTTGCTGCAATGGAATTTACAAGCACCATAGTCTATGCTTGGTTAAGCAGTAAATTCCATCCGCTTAAAATTATTGGTATACAATTAAAATTAAGCAGTATATTTTTTATAATGTGCCCTTTTTTGTTAAATAATATCGACAGTCCGTTTGGAATTTTAATGGTGCAGTGTTTTATTGTAATGGCTGCTCCTACCGCTTTCCCTGCGATTGCTGTTTTTTATAAGCACTTTCCTGTATTTAAAAGGTTTACTTGCGCTAGCTTTACCTATGCTACATCTCGTGCTTTGATGTATATCATTACTTCTTTTGGGCTAGTTTATCTAACAGAATATTTCAGCCATTGGGGATTGCTTGTTATAGTGGTACCGGTACTGATCGGGTTTAGTTTAGGAATTTTTCATTTTGAAGGCTTAGAAAAGGCAGCTGGAACGTACCGTTAAACAATGAATTTTCGTTATTGAAATCATAGCTTTTATTGAAGATTGCTTGTAAACAAAGCTTTTTCAATTCTATTTCTACTGATATTTTTTCTAGATAGAGAGATAACATTATGAACGTCTCGATAGTTTCTTCAGTTATGGCTTTAATTTTTTCTGGAGATTTAGCAGTAATAGTTTGCATATTATGTAACCTATCGAACAACTTTATAAGCAAAGAACTATTTTTCTTCTGAAAAAACAATGATATAACTATCTCAGCTGAAGTAATTTTAGTAGCTTTTTTCACTCTAGTTAAATCATCAACTTGATTAGCAACTAAAGAACCAAATATAATGCTAATCATATTTTTAGTAAATATGGTATCTTCTATTGTGTCGTGAAGGATGCTAGTAACCAAAATATTTGTTTCAAAAACATAATCGACGACCAGATATGCTACCTCCAATGGGTGGGAATAATATGGTTCACCAGATTGGCGCATTTGAGAGCCATGATATTTTTTAGCATAGTAAATTGCTTTTTTTACTTCTAAAATATCTACTTTTTGTTTTCGTCTTTCATTAAGTAATAAAAGTTTTGTCACTAGCCTATCTGAATAGTAACAAGGTTCAAACTTAGTTTCCCAGCAATCTAAATCTTTCATAAACTTAACGTAATAAAAAATATTTTATAAAAACACTAAACAAGATACGGAACTATCGTCAATCAAATTTATCTTTATGATACAACTTGAATAATATAAAAAAAAGCTGTTTATTTTATAAGTATAATAGTACCGATTATTTTTAGTTAACACAATAGCAATCTTATTAAAATATTTGTGAAAAATTCAGCTAATTATTGTTAATGTATTTAATAATTTCGTTCACTGTTAGGGGTGCCTCGCCGCTCGCTCACCCATTTTTCAGTTAGAAAATATTAATTTTTTATAAGGTGGAGACCATCCAAAAGCGGTCACCTTGTTGCACAAAGATGCGCTTGCACCTAAGCACTATTTTAGTAAGAATGTCATCTTAAACAATATTATTTTAGAGAGATTGACATGCCTTATAAACTAAGAAATAACCGCCGACATAAATTTAAAAAAGTTCACTATAAAATTACCAACTGGCCAGAATATAATGAAGCATTAACAAAACGCGGTGACATTACTGTTTGGTTATCTCCAGGAATTATTAAAGCATGGCACACCGATAAAAACAAGCCAAAACAACAAGGCAGACAATTTAAATATTCTGATATTGCTATTGAAGCATCTCTTATTATTAAAACAGTGTATAGTTTGCCCTATCGTGCTACTGAAGGACTTTTATGCTCAATAATAACTTTAATGGATCTTGATTTAGATATTCCTGATTACACCAGCATGTGTAGACGAACACAAATATTAGAAACTTCAAAATTAAAAAATATTAATAATGATGAGCATATCCATATTTTAATTGACAGCACTGGTTTGAAAATTTTCGGTCAGGGTCAATGGCAGGAAGAAAAACACGGACTTAAAAAAAGACGTGAGTGGAGAAAATTACATTTGGTAATTGACCGAAATAGTCAAGCAATAGTTGCCCAAGAATTATCTACTTATCATGGAAGCGATGATTCTCAAGTTGGCGTGTTGTTAGAAAAAATTGAGCAAAATATTTTGTCTGCTTCAGCCGATACAGCATACGACACAGATCCAGTTTATGAAGTAATTGCAAAAAACACTGCAAATAGCAATTCTTTGATAGTTGCAATTCCTCCCAGAAAAGATGCAGCATTGTCTGCGCATTATCAAACTTCACCAACAGCCAGAGATCATAATATTTTATTTGCCGAAAAATATGGTAAATATCGTTGGCAAGATTATTCGGGTTACCATTATAGAGCCTTGGTAGAAACAGCGATGTTTCGGTATAAGACTATTATTGGAGAGAAGATGTTTAGCCGAAATTTGCCTGCTCAAAAAGTTGAATCTAAAGTTGCTTGCCTAGTGTTAAACAAAATGACCAGCCTTGGTATGCCTATATCCAGCAAAATTAAAAATGCTGCTTAATTCGGGAAATCCGAACGCTTGAATTCTTAGTGCAACAATGCAATTCTAAAGTGATAACCTTTTTAATATTTATTGATATTTCTAATGTCTTATAATAAGATTATATATTAATATCAAGCACAGAATTACATACTTGTGAGGAATTATAGCATATGCCACAAAAATCTTGTATACCAAGACCTTATATAAATATGGATCTCCACCAAATAGGTATAAAGGATATTGAATATTTTAATAAATCTTTTGATAATTTATGTAAACGTTGGTGGGATAGGATAGGGTTTCACCTAGATCTGATACTGTTGCTGGAATGTTGATAACAAGTAAATTAGCGTCCCATCTTAATGAACCATTAATTATAAGTATAATTGCTGATGATGTAGAATGCTTTAAGAAATATTATGATAAAAGTAAGGATATTTTTTGTTTAGATTTTTCTTGCTTATGCGGATCAGAAAAAATTATAAGGGAATTCTACTTACAAGGTGATAACCAAACATGCTTACTATTATCTAAAAATGTCATAGCGTATGCCCTGTCATCTGGTAAAAAAGAACTTGCTTTGTTGTTAGCTAAGAAGGCACTTGAGCTAAAAAAATCGGATCCAGGTCAAGTGTTATTGTACTCTTTTGGGGACTATTCATCTGCCAAAACGATAAAACAAATGTTTACTGATAAGAAATCTTCTTTAAATAATGCTACCATTTTTGTTAGCAATGAAGAGTCAGACGCTAAAAAACCAAGGTTACAATAACGTCCAACGCTGGAATATGCGCTAAGTACGCAATCACCATCTAGTTCTATTTAAAGTCTAAAATTTATTTAGCTTTCATTTTTATTTTGCATTAAGGACAAGTGCCCAAGCGCCAAGTAGCCTAATTGAGCTAGGTTATTATTCATTAGTTTACAGTGGTATATCTTTTATTTAATATTTCAAATACTAATTGTTGCAATTCTATAACCGCTTGCGGTAAGTCTAACGCTTTAGCCATGGGAATATAGAATTGCAAAGTTTGTTCTGATATTTTCTTTTGTTTTTCATATGAAGGATGACTAGTAATTGTACGCATGTTATGGATGCGATCCGCAATTTTGATCATTAAAACTCTTTTGTCTTCTTGTTCTATTAATTTTTGTATATTTTCATGTTCTGATAACTTGATTTTTTTTCTACCTTGATCAAATTTAGTTACCCCATCAACCAATTTAACCACTATTGGATTAAACATTGCTTCAATTGTTAATAAACTAATTTTGGTGTCTTCAGCTGTATCGTGTAATAGCGCTGCTAACAACGTATCTTCATCAGAAGTAAATTGTAATACTATTTTAGTTACAATTAATGGATGTAAGCAATAGGGTTCTCCAGATTTGCGTTTTTGTTTTGCATGACATTTTTTCATTAGATTTATTGCTTGGTTAATTTTTTTTAAATTTATATTTGGATTTTTCTTTTTAATGTCTTGGATTAATTGAATTTCTATCTTTTGCATATCTAAAGAATCAGTAATAATTTCTTGTAAAAGAAATTCATTTTCTTCCAAATCCATAGTTTTTGGCCTTATATCACGTACCCGTAGAGGAACAACAAAAATTATACAATGTTCATTATTAAATCCGTTATAGTGCAAAGCACCATAATGTGCATTTACTATTTTCACAATGTCTGCTTTATATAAATCTTGTTTACTATGTAAAGTAAAAGCAGCTTTTGTTGTGTCGCCCATATAAAAATTTGGTAAATCGTAAAATTCTTCTAATGTTGTGATCATAAATCTAATGGCAGGAATTTTTTTAGTGTAGTTTTTTATGGATTCAAGCCTATACCACAATTCAGTAGAATCTACATGGATTTGTATTTCATTTTTGATCAAACTGTATTCTCTTATTTGCATTATCGTATCTATAAGTATTTTTTTTAATAATTTTTCATCACATTCTATAGTTTTGTAATTTGTTTTATTAAAAACAGTTATAGCAGATGGATTATTTAAGCGTGCTATTTTAGCTAAAACTTCTTGTAATAATATATTTATGTCAATATTTCTTACTTCAAGTCTCACATAATCTTTTGCGTGAGTTGCTATTTCTTCAAGATATTTTGTAATAGAGTTTAGCTTGTTATAAGAATTAGCAAATATTTCACCAGAATTTAACCTCATTTCCTGGCGTAAATTATTTGTAATTTTATGTGCTTGCTGTAATATTTTTAATCCTTCTTTGCCCAGACTGTTGGCTATTTTTTCTTGATAATTTAACGCATCTATTAATTGATCTGTAGCAGCATTATATAATTCACCTAATTCTTGCTGATTGCTAAGCAGCATATCTAAATATTGCTGTTTTCTACGTATAAAAATTATCCCGATGATAATCGAAAAAAAATAAGCATAAATAAATGTATAAATGCAGCCGCTACTTAATGTGTTAAAATTATTAAATAATGAATAATACGCAAAAATAGCAAACAGCACGCCAGCCCCAGATAATACCGTAAATACCGCCAAATCTACCAGTATAATTAGTAACATTATTGCAAATATAATATTGATCAAGCATTCAGTACCGCCTTGTTCTAAAAGAAAAATTAAAGTGGCATAAAATGGTAAGCAATAACATAAAGATAAATAATAGTAAATTTGAAAATATTGTTTTAAAGCAGATGGCCAGTAAGGTTTCAACAATAACCCTACACACATTAATCCGCCTATTATTCTAAGCAATAAAACATAATAACATAGATCAGGCTTCGCATAACTGTGCATAAAAAAAGGTAGCATATAATTAAAGATCATGAATAATGCAAATGTAGTGTGGAATGCCACAAGGCCAGTACCATTCATTTCTTTTTTTAGTTGCAGCTGTTTTATTGATTTCTTAATAAAACTTTTTAATAATACAAATTTTTTGAAATAACTAGATTTAATAGATAAATGTATTTCTTTATTAAATACATTCTCTCTTTTCGTCATTACAAATCCTTTATATAGGATATAATGACAAGTGAAAAAACTGATCAAATTTACAGTAACACTAATAGGTATTAATAATTCATTATCAAAAAACAATTTACCAGCAATGAAACTTAAAGCAGTAATTGATGCTGGCATAAAAAAAGAAATAGCATTACCTTTAAGACCCATAATACCTGCAATTAAAGGGATTGTAAAAATTAATGCTACAATCTCAGATGCGATATTTATACCTTTACCTAAATCTATTACCCCAGCATATTGGATCCGTGGCAACACATTATTCATTGATGCCACAAATAACGCAATTATTCCAAGTGCAAAAGTAATATATTTTGCTAATTTTAATTCGTTAATAGCAATGTTTTTTTGATCATAGTGAGGTTTAATTACGTCATGCACAAACAATAATCCTGCCGAATTTAAAAAGGAGTCAGCGGTTGACATAACAGCAGCAATCAAACCAACAATCAAAACGCCCCTAACACCAGCAGAAAAATAATTATTTATCAAATAATTTATTATCTGACTTCCTCTTGTTGGCATATTTAAATCGCCAGATCCTTTTAAAACTATTGCGGATAATCCAACTAACGTAAGCAACACGAAAAATATAATAAGAAAAAACATACTTATGTAATAACTATTTATAAGTTGTTTATCATTTCTAGCCATAAGCATTCGTTGCATAAAAGGAAAGCTTAGTGGAAAAGCTGGAAAAAGATACCATAAGCAATAAATCAGATAATCTTTTAAGTGGGGATTATGAAAAATATCTAAATGTTGAGTTGGAGTTTTGATAATTAAGGTTTTTATTCCGCCAACTTTAGCAAGTATTACGTATGTTATCATGGGGATCATTATTGTTATCGCTATAAACTGTACTACATCAGTAATAGTTACTGATTTTATACCGCCTATAGAAGAATAGATGATCAAAAGCGTTCCACCAGTTACTATGCTCCATAGTTTAGGTATACCTAATAATTCACCAATGCTACCTAGCCATATAATTTGTAAAGTTACCAGGGTAATGTTATAAAAACTACCAAGGATCCCTATGGTCAAACGAGTTTTTGCTCCATGAATTTGTCCCATGATTTCAGCAGCAGTTAAACAGCCATCAAAATATTTAATATATGGTAAAATGAAAAAAATAATAAATAAGAAACAACCTATTACTCCACAAAAAATTGTTGGTAATATCGGCAAAAGACCATCATCAAATACATAACCTGCATACCCTATTCCTTTAGATCCTGTAATGTATGTGGCTAATATAGTAATTGCCAGGATCCCACCACCGTATACTTTATTAGATATAGCATACTCTGCTATATCTTTTATATTTCTACCAGAGTAGAGTCCAATAGCTAATGTCATTATTAAAAATATAATTATTATAATATGATCTATATTTAAACTAAACATATAAACTTTGTTAATTTTAGCTTTTTTGATCGTGTAGAGATAAAAATGTTATTTTTAAAGTAATGATTACTAATGTATGATAACACAATTGCTATCATTATAATTAATGCCTTTCTTTTTTAATTATTTGTAACTCACTCATATATATTCTTTTTGTTTTAAATTTCTTGAATAAAACTTCCATTTGAATATTGATCTATTTTCAATTTGATGATTCGTTGCTTAATCAAATTATTATACCTCTGCTTACTTCTATAAACCCATTTTGGTGAGCATATGTTCAAATACAAACATGTGCTCGCCAAAATGGGTTATTCATGTAATTGATCTAAAGGTTTTATAAGTACATTATATCAAAATCATTTATTAACAGCCTTTTGCAAATGTCATATTACTATATCAATCTTTAAAAATATTAAATCACGATTACCTTATAGTTGGCAACATATTTTTTGCTTTTGTTAATATATAGTGATCTGTTCTAATAGATTAAAAAATACTTATTAAATTTATTGTTGTTTTAAGCTAATTTGTGTGTGGGTGGAGTGTGGATAAAGTTGTGGGCGATAATGGGTAAAACTTGTCGTATAGTTTTGCCCATTTCGTCCATCAATTTTATCCACACGTTCCGAAGGACCATCCATCACACTCATGGTTCTTAAATAATTATCCTGTTTTTTTAGCTTTTTTAAAAAACCCCATATTAAGAGATAATATTAGATTTACTGAAATGACGGTGATTCCAACTCATGCAAGGCAAGATTGTCTGAAAAATTAAAATATTCTTCCTCATTTAACTTAAATCCCCCACTCCTTCCGCTAATTAAAGGTAAGTATTCTTGTATTGAATTTTTAGATATTTTTATAAGTGTTGGTATATTTATAAGTTTATACGACTGATTGACTGGCTGATTTTCTAATACTAGTAATGTCGTAGGATTATAAAACATAATGTCGATAAAACCATTTAATATCATATGCATAAAAAGATCCATTATTTCTAATTCTCTTGGTCTTCGACAAGCTAAAGTTAATATGTTGCGAGGCAGCAGTGGACAATTTTTTTATAAACTCTACAGCTTCAGCATTTCCTTGTTGCTCTTTTCTTAACATTGCTTTTGCAGTTGTACCCAATAAATAGAACGATCCGTTAATTGAAATGCTTAATCAGGTCTACGTCCACCAGCTCCACGACCTCCACCATCTTGTTTTAGAAGTTTGTTGGGGTGAGAATCATTTTTCTCTTCAGTTTTAGGATCGGCATTAGCTTCTTGTACTCTTAGTTCAGGATTAGCTGTGGGTTCAGGATCATCAGCAAATAATTTTGGATCTTTAAATCTACTTAAAGGCCCACCTACTACACTTGTTGTTTTTTCTGGTGCTGGTGCACTAGATTGTGCATTATCCTTGGCCCAATCTTCAATAGCCTGGTTGATAGCGATTTAGGTTTGCTTATGTAATTGCAATGACTCAGCTTCTGTCGTAATGTGAACACTATATCTTTTTTCGGTTGCCCTTGATGTTCGTGGTTTAACATCTACTTTTATACCTTTATCTTCAAATTGGTTTGATAAATATGATGCTAGCCTTTGAGCAGCTTCGAGTCCTTCTACTGTTGTGCATATACTTATAGTAAATAATTCTTGACCTCGCATTTATTGTAGTCGTGCTTCCTCAGATTTTTCACGAGCTATTCTTTCTCTTATATCCTTGACCCGTTCCGAATTACTCTCTATTTCACCTGTAACTTTATTAAATTTATCACAGTGGTGCCTTGTAAGACCTTCCATTACAGCTAGTATATTAGCGGTAGGTAGGCGGTTTGTTGTCCATTTTCCATATTTGTCCCATTCAAGCTTATTATGTTCATCAATAAAAAATACACTATCTTTATCTGATTCGCCTTTTGTCTCTTTAGTTGTTTCATGTACACTCAATATCCCTGGCATATCTGACTTGCATGTAATATGGTATTCGTTTGGATTAGAGCCTTTTGGGTGATATATAATAGTATTATTCTTACTAATACCTTCCCCCTGTTTCCACTCCATCGACTGATTGTTTGTTGTTAAAGTTTCAGGAAAAAAGAAATTTCCTAAATTTAATTCATTTTCTTGTGTTTCTTGCCATAACCTATTTACAACTTCATCTTGTAACTCTAGTTCATAAAATGTTTTTGATGGCATACTATAATTCTACAAATTAAATTTTATAAAATTGGACTAATTTATTATCGTAACCATCAATGTAAAACTTAATATTAATATAAAATTCCGACTGCTAGATATTAAAGTTGTACTAATTGCTAATAAACAATCTGTATGATAAAATTTTGTTATTTAAAGAACGTGTAACATAACGAATTTAATAGGAGAAGGCAGTAATGTATTTTGAAAATATTCAACAATTATTGAATTTTGAAAATAATGACACACTACCTGCTGAACCTTCGGAATGGAATGGTATATATGGTTTAAGAATTGCAATACGATTCAGTTTACATAGATTAAGCGATGAAGAATTTAAAATAGTGTGTAATTTTATTGATAAATACCCAACTTTACATGAACTTTACTTGCCATATATGAATGTTAATATGTTAGGAGGCATGGATAGATTAAAAATATTATGTGATACTATATGCAGATGCAAGGTGCTTGAATCACTTAATTTATATGGCATTGATATAGAAAATCCTGAGTATTTACGATATTTTAATCAAATTCTTTCTGAAGGCAAAAATCTGAAACTATTAAATTTATCTTGGTTTTCTTCGTACAAATTAACAATCAAAGATATGCAAGAGATATGTGATAGTATCTCCAGTTGCCCTAATTTAAAAGATATAAGTTTGTTTTCAACAGGTATTGATAAATTAACGCCTATTTGCTTTCAGCTACTATGTTCTGCTATTAAAAGATGTTCTCGATTACAATCGCTTGAATTAGCTCAACGAGAATTAAATCTTTTAAGTACAGAGCATTTTGCCATGTTATGTGCAACAATTACAGAATCTAAAACTATAAAAAATTGTAATATTAGGGATGTGCGCAGTGGTTATAGTGAAGAAAGATGGAACACAATAAAAGGAATACTAAAGAAAAAACAAAATTTATTAACTGAACCATCCCCTGAAAGTACTCAAATTTTATTTTACTTAAGCCACCAAAATGCAGATGCAAGTGTTAATAATGCTGATGATAGTGTTGATAAAGAAGAACATGAGTATAAAATTAAAAAGCAACGCACTTGTAATCCACTCTATGCCTAAAAAATCAACCATTGTCTAACCACAGCTATGATATTCTGGCATGGTTCAAACGTAGCTTACACTTTAATTTTTAGCCATATTGCAAACCAACCATTAAATTTATTAAATTCATATTAATAAGTCGAGTAAGAGAACCCCATTATACTATATCTATAAAGATCTATAGTAAGGATAATGTGTAAAAATCTAGACGGCCTGTTGAAAAAGTAAACTTTTATCAAAATTATTTTTAATAGCCTTTTTATATTTTGTACAATAGCTATTAAATAACATTGTATTTGAACCTTTACTACAGAACGATATTTAGCTCTACTTAAACAATGTAGGTTTTTAGCTTCAGCAAAAATACCCTCAATTGCCCATTTGCGATACCTCAGCTTACTTTTAAAATGTTTAGAATCTTGCCTAATTTTAATAGCATTTAAGTAATCCTGCAGCGAGTTACGGTAAATAAATCTAGATCTTTGTCTGTAGTTTACTGGGAGACAAGCATCTTTTAATGGACAATTACTGCATTCTTTATTAAAAACACGATAACGTTTTATTTTACGATGGTCTAATTTTTCATAAGGGTATAAATAATTTCCTGCAGGACAAATATATCTATTTTTTTTTCTATTATAAATAAATTCTCCTTTACTAATTTTACCTTCACCAGATCTTGCATCGTGTAACGGTATATAAGCCCTGATATGTTTAGCAGATAATAATTTATAAGTTTCACCCCTACCATAACCTTTATCTGCGATCCATTCTGAAATATTATATTTGAATTTATTTAATAAATAATTAACTCTACCAGGAAATATCTTGCATTCATGGCTAGCTCCAGAGGTAACATGACAATCAACAATAATTCTATATTTTTTATCTATAGTAGAGTGTACTTTGTAGCATAATTTATTATAGTTAGTCTTTCTGGAAACTAGCGTAGCATCTGGGTCGGTATTGCTTACATGAGTTTGATTAGAAATTTTTCTTTTTTTTTACCAATTTTAAAATCATGGTATCGTTGTTCATATGTTTTTAAAGTTCTACAGTTAGGGTCTGGATTTTCTCTTGGTTTCATACTATCTAAAGACGCATTTGCTATTATTAGACTAGCATCAGAAATCATTACTTTCCCAGCTATTATCCCTATCTTTACCCATTTTTTTACTAAAGCTTCAAATATTATTCTATAAACTTTAACCCCAAACCGATCTCTGATTTTTGTTAATGACGAATGTTCTGGTACAGGATCCTTGATTCCCAACTTGCAAAACCAGCGATAAGCTATATTTAATTGGATTTCTTTACATAGCTGACGATCTGATTTTATTCCAAATACATACCCTATTAATTGCATTTTAAAAAATAGTACTGGGTCAATTGAAGGTCTACCAAAATTATTAGCATATAACTTTTTAACCTTTGGATAAATAAAACTAAAATCTATAAATTTATTTATCTTTTTTAAGATATGATTAGCTGGTATTAATCCTGAAAGTTCTTTATAGCCGGATTTAAGCAAATTCTGTTTACCAAGCATAATAAACCTCCATACAACTGGATTTATAAGCTATTGTACCATAAATTCACTTTTTCAACAGGCCGTAGATTTGATCTGACAGACACCATTGTTGGTCAAGCCATTAGCCTTGATTGTTAAGCTTTTCTCTATATGTGTATATAATTAATTCCATTCTAGAATTTCTATTAACAATAACTGTACTTATTGTTGAAGTTACAGCGCCTGATAGTTACATTAGATTGTTCTATGTAGATTTGGCTCTTGGCTTAGTCTTCATTTTGCTACGAGCTGTAGATTTGGCGGCTGATTTTTTAGATGCTTTTTCTTGTTTTTGGGAATATATAGGTTTTTAAAACAGTAGTGTCAGCGTTTCCTTGCTTCTTGGTGAATAACATTTCGTAATAACAGGGTAGCAGGGCATATACGGACGACGAGATCTTTCATTGGATTAGTTAAATATCCAGATATAACTCGTGAGTACTCAATTCTTGTAATTTATGGATTGTGGCTTGTAAATCGTGCATATTGATAACTACTTTTCAATAGCAACCATTGTTCTATAAGTTAAAATAACATGGTTGCTAATAAAAAATCAATTTTTATGTAATCTCAAATTTTATAAATTATCAATAAATTGATTGTAGCATCAGAGCTATAAATCATAATATCTACAATTAGATTGTTCGTTTATTTAGATTTGGCTCTTGGCTTAGCCTTCATTTTGCTACGAGCGGTAGATTTGACGGCTGGTTTTTTAGGTGCAACGGTTTTCTTTTTAGCAGCAACTTTTTTGGCGATTTTTTTAATAGGGTTACGTTTAATGGTTGACTTCTTCGTGGTAGATTTTTTTGATCTAGCAGCTACTGGCTTTTTAGTAGTTTTTTTTATGCTCATTTAAGTGTTTCCTATAATATAAAAAATGAAGTGTATATTAAAATTTAATTTTAGCATAGTACATTTTATATATTACTGCTTGTAAAGCGGCTTATATTGTTCAGTTACGATCCACTAGTTGCAAGTTCTCATTGTAAAATAAACATGTTTATTGTTAACTTGTTGGCTGTTCTTCAGCACCTTGTGGCATGTATTGTTCTAAAGCTACTTTAACTTCTTCTAAACGATTTTTACAAATTTTGTAAGCTTTAGTTGCCTTTTCAATCATAGGAATTAATTCATCGATATTAACTTCTCGTTGGACTCGCAAATGTTCAGCTATTTGCTTAAGTTCTTCATAATTTGGGGTGAATTTTTGATGTTCTTCTTTCATATTAGCTCCTAAATTGGATCGTCATTTATTACTTTTATAATACCGTCATAAAACTCGATTTGCATTTTCTGGCAGTTGGTAGCTTGTTCTTTAGAACTCACGACTTTATATAATGGGTCGCGAATAATCGTATAACCTCGATCTAGAGTTGCGCGAGGACCTAGACTAACGATGTTGGTTATTAATTCTTGAATAGTTAGCCCCGTTTGATAATGTTGCAGAGATGCATATTCTTTCAGTCCCTTAAATATTTGTTCTAAAGTATTGTTGTTAGATTTATGCTCACTATATAGGTTAGAGCTGATATTTATCCATAATAACTGAAGTTCTTTTTTAGTAGAACTACATAATCCAGGTAAGATTTTAGTAACATTTTGGATATATTCGAGCAATTTGGCTTCAATATGTTTCAGGTTTAAAGCGTTATGCTCAAAAATTCTAATGTAATGCTGCTCTATTAAAGTTTTAGTTAACTTGAGGGTGTTTTGAGAACTCATTAATATTTTAGTATATTGTTGTTCAGCATTTTGGGTAATTTGTGAAACACTAAGTTCTGCTATTTTAAAACTTTTATTTAATTGTTCTACAACAAGATTAGAGCTGTTGAGATATGTGTTGTGTGCTAAATTTTTAATTTCTTTAGCATTCGCTGTTGCTTGTTCAGCATTATAGACAATAACCCTGAAAATATGTGCAATAACTTTAGATGGAGTATCAAATCTACATCCGGCTATTTCATCAATAATAGTATTATCTCTTTCATGTCCTATACCAGAATATATAACTACTGGGCTTTCACAAATAAGTTTGGCTATTTGATAATCATTTAGCCAAGCTAAATCTATTGCTGCACCACCTCCTCGAATAATCACTACTACATCAAAATCCATCTCTTGGTGGTGTGCAAAAATTTGATTTAAGCTTCTAGTAATTTCTTGACTGGCGTCTGCTCCTTGAAATTGGGCGGTATAATAATGAAAGTTACATAAACCACAGGATTCTAAAAGAGCTGCTTCTCGTTTAAAGTCCCCCAAACCAGCCGCAGCACTTGGACTTAACACCGCAACTCTTGTAAAATCAGTTGGCAATTTTAATTGTTTATTTTTGCCATAAAGCCCTTCTTTCTGTAAAGAATCTCTTATATGTGCAAGTTTTGCTGCTAAATCACCAATAGTATACGCAGGATCTAAGTCTTTAATGTATAAACTTAATCCATACTGGATATTAAAATTTAGCTTAACTAATAATAAAACTTGCATTCCTGGTTTTAAAAAATCGCCAGTTACTTGTTTAAATTTATCAAACATCAATGGATAGTCGTCTTTAGAGATCATGGCTTTAGCTTTACATAACAATTGATTATTATGCATTTCAATCAATTCTATATAGCAATGCCGTGTTGCGGCATGTAAAAACACTTCACTTACTTCTGCTTTGATCCATTCTAATTGTGGATCTATGCACTTAATTGCATAACTGACCTTCTGTAATAACTGTGATAAGGTTATACCTTTAAGATCTGCGACTTGCTCATTGATGACGATATTATTTTCAGAGATTGTTTCTTCCAGCAACCATTTATTAAAGTTGCTTAGATCTAACCCTCTAGGTACATACCATTGTTTAATAGTTCCATCCCATCTGGCACCCAATGATTTTACTTCTTCTTTTTCTTTGAAGCTTACTTTTAAATAGGTATTTGACATTATTATGTTTAAACTCGTCTAATTTGGATAAATACTAATCATTTAATTGTAAAACAATGACTCTTACAAAGATTTAGTTTATCCAAACCTCAATTCAAATGGTAGCAATTTATTTTTTTATTAGTCATGCATATTAACTGAAAATACCTAATCATTGAATATTACAATATAATACGAGATAGCATTTTTAAAACCTTGTGTTAATTGGATGAATTTTTAAAGATCCAGGAGCATTTTTTCATTATTTTGGCTATTAAACCCCAACTGATATTATCTTTAATTTTATTGCTTTTTAATTTGGATCTAGTAATTTATCAACAAGAAAAAATTACCACAAAAGTGTCATGGCTGTCTTTGCATAACACATTTTTAAAAACAGGTTCCGTTAAAGTTCATCCATTTGAACAGTTACGAAATTTTTGTAAAAATGTATCTATAAGGGTAGATTTATTATGTATGTTAGTCTTTAATTTGATCGCATCTAAGTGATGTCTAACAGTTTTTGGCGAAATAGTTAATTTTTTAGCTATTTCTTTATGCGTTTTACCCGAAGCAAGCTGTAATAAACATAAAAATTCTTTATTTGTAATATAAACATCATTATTAAAATAATGTCTCTTAATAATAGTGTGTTTTTTTAACCAATTAACTTCTTTTAGAAAATTCTCTTGTTTTTCTTTTAAGATATTATCATCCATTTTCACTATTTGAAATGGTATGAAGCTGTTTTTGCTTACATTAAAGTTTTTTAATTGTGAATCAAAATATTGTATAAAATGGTAAAAGATATTATGGTTATTAACAAATAAATTAATCAATTTATTGTTATTATTATAATTAGCAAATGCCCATGTTTTGATTAATGTTGTTGTCTTATGGATGATCGTAAAACCACCAAATAAATCCATTTTATGCAATGCGCTTACAATTGGGTTGCTACAATTTTCGGGCCATACAAACACATTATAATAATTACTATTATTATAATGTTCTGTTGTGTTATAAAAATCTTGACTAAATCTGCCTAGTTGTAAAAAATTCTCAATGAGACCTTGTTTATTAGAGATAAAAAGAGCCTTATTTTCCTTTGGCACTAATTCTGTATATATAATATTCGTTACCAAAAATTTTGATAAAGGATTTAATAATTGATCGACTTTAGAGATATTATTATTATGGTAATTTATAACGTCGACATTATGAATGTCTTGTAAAAAGGGTTGGTATTTACTTATGTTTGCCATAAACTAATCATCTCTATAGTATCCATTTTTCAGTTAACCATTTATTAGTATACTTTAAAGATAGTATCAAAATTAAGTCAAAACTTATACAGCTTTAAGTTGTTACTTATGTTCTTGTCTGCAACACAATCAAACAACTTAAATAGCTTGGTTTTTGTAATGATTGTGTCGCAGACGAGTGGAACAAGGTTAGCCATTCATGACTAACAAAGGTGCTCGACACTACGACACCCTAATTTAAGACTCGACCATCTACACCAACTTACACAAACTAGAGCTATGCTTTCCGGTTTGCTCTCTATGCTTCCGCATCAAATCTCCTTCTAAATGATCTGACTTTTGCCATGGAGGACAACATATTACTAGTATTTGTAAATCTGTATCTCCAGAGTTACTTATTCGTTGTGTTGTTCCTTGGTAAACCGTTATATATTTCCCAGATGGAACAACTAATTTACTATATTGATTGTTGCCATCTCCAACTACAGTATGCAGTTTATTTGTAGCATTTGTCACATTGTGTTCCACTCTTCCACTATATTCTATAGTTGCTTGTCCTTTTAAAATATAATAAGTTTCTGTAGTTTGAGGATGTAAAAACAAATTGTTAATCTCACCTTTTTTTATACAAGATATAGCTACACTTCTATCTTTATTATTGTCTCTAAACTTAACATTATCATCAATGTATGGTGGAGGTTGTTGCCCACTTATTTCAACTACACGTTCTATTACTCTATCACCAATTTTGATTTCTTGAACAAGTTCACCAGTTGAGGTCATATGATCTATTAGCTTTTTTAGCTTATCTTGTTTATTATGTATACGCACAACCACCTCATCATTTTCGTTAGTACCGACTGTTACACTAGCATTTTTATAATCAGGAATATGCTCCACATCAAAAGGAGATAATTCAAAAGTTTTACTATTAGTTTCATACGCAAAAAATAAGCATCTCATTATACACCTCACTACATACTATATATTTTGAAATTTAATAAATCCTCATTAACAATGATTAAATTTAGCAAAAAACAAATAATTATAATATCCTCTTTAAATGACTATATTGTATTTTCGCTTTGGGACCTAACTTCTTGTAAGGCGGAATGAATTACGCACCAAAGCGTCCTTATCCTAGGCGCCAGATCTGTATGCAACCACTTAAGGTGTTTATAATAGTTAAAACAACTGTAATATACTCGATCAACAAGATTTATACCTGTGATCTTGTTCTACGAATTATTAAACTGTGTAATAACAGTATTATTAATTTACGATTTTTTAATTCTTGTAAAATTAAAGTTTATGCATTGTTTTCCGCAATAGCATTATAACTATAATGCCTTTAGTTGTTTCTTTTGAATTAACCAAATATTTTTTTGGTAACAAAATATTTTTGTCTTCACCATCAAGTAAGCAAAGTTCTTGTTTTTTTTAAACTTTATAATATTTGTTGTGTTCATAAAAATTTAACGTATTTTAAGTTATAATCAGAATAGCTAATTTTAAATGTTTTAAAATTTTATCATCTTGCTGGGTTTTATAATTTATATTATTAAACTCAAATATAATTATGTTGCTATGTCGCAGTATTGCTATCCATTATTTTTAATAAAGATAAAGATAAAGATAAAGATAAAGATAAAGATAATATTATACGATATAAACATTATGTTTATTAAAAGCAATAAACCACTAAGGAATAAGTATATTCATGTTTAATTCCCGCTCTAGTAATGCATTAAATGCATTTGATGCAAAAGAAGAAGAGGTTGAAAATGTGGCGCAATTTGAAGCTAATATTATGGTCATGTTGGAAGCTATACCGGATCCTATGATAACAATTGATCAAACAGGAAAAATTATTGCAGCAAATTCTTTAGTAGAAAAATTGTTCAACTACACTAATTCACAGTTACTTAATAGTGTAGTTGAAGATTTAATGCCGGAACGTTTTAGATTTCAGCATGCACAGCATAGAGAACACTATAACACCAAACCATTTGTTAAACCAATGACTGTAGGAGCTATTATAGTTAATTTTTATGGTTTTAAAAGCACTAGCGAAGAATTTCCTATTGATGTTAGCGTAAGTCCATTAACCATAAATGACAAAGTTTATACATTAGTAGGTATGCGAGATTTAACAGAGCACTATCAGTATGAGCAAGATTTAAAAGAAAAAACTACCGAAATAGCTAAACAACTTGTCATAACAAACACTATAGAGAAAATTAATAAACAACAAGAAGAATTTATTAACAATATTTGTCATGAAGTTCGGAACCCACTTAATGGTACTTATGGTTCAATACCTATGTTAATAGAATTAATGAAGCTTATTCGTATAGCAAGCAATCAATATTGTAAATTAGCGGAAGAAACAAAACCATTATTTGACGAAGCTGATCAATATATAGGGATGATTAAAATATGCACAGACCAACAAAAAACTATCCTAGATAATGTATTAACCTTGTCAAAATTAGAAAATGATAGAGTAGAGTTAAATATTAGTTCATTTGAACTAACAGAAACTATTAAAAATACTCTTAAGATTTTAGTTGCGCAAATTAAACAAAAAAGATTAACATTAGTATTAGATATACCTAAAGATCCTGTATGGATCAAAGCAGATCCATATCAATTATCGCAAGTTATTATTAATTTAGTATCTAATGCTGTTAAATTTACTCATGAAGGTTATATTACATTTGCTGCTGCAATCGAGCCTACTTTAGATTTATTGACGGAAAATGTTATTATCAATTTTTCTGTTAAAGATACCGGTATAGGTATCTTGCCACACAAAATAAATAATGTATTTGAACGGTTTGTTCAAGCAGACAGTCGTGTTGGCGCACAATATGGTGGCTCAGGTTTGGGGCTTGCAATAAGTAAAAAAATAGTAGAATTAATGGGTGGAACAATTCAAGTAGAAAGTCATATGGGAGAAGGTAGTACATTTTCTTTTTCTATAAAAGGTAGCTATTTAGACGAGCAAGAATTGTTAGAAGCTACACAAACTAAAAATTTATTAAACAGTAGTAAGATCAAAATTCTATCTCCTCAATTAAGCGGGAAGAAAATTTTGATAGTTGAAGATAATCAGATAAATGCAACAATTTTGGGTAAGCAGTTAAATCAAGCGGGTTGTATTTGTTGTGTTGCATCAGATGGAGCAAAAGCACTAGGGCTTTATCAGCAAAATCGCTTTGATTTAATTTGTATGGATCTGGAAATACCAATAATTAATGGTTTAGAAGTAACTAGACAAATTCGAGCAAAAGAATTAATAGAGAATTATCATACTCCAATTATAGGAATATCAGGCTATAGTAGTTCATCTAAAAAAAATTCTGCATTACAATGTGGTATGGATGATTATTTAGTAAAACCATATAACCCGAAAGAACTATTTGAAAAAATTCTTGATCATATTATATTAAAAGATGATAATCATACATCTAATGTTGATGAAGAACAACCTAGTAGGATCCCTACTAGCCCTAAATTTACTTCCATTACTACGCAATCATCTTTAAGTGGTATGTTAAGTCCTGAAAAAAGAGATGCTATTATTGCTGCGCATCAATCTTCAATTTGCACGTTAAGTTTGGAAAGAAGGGATGCCATACCGGGCACCCAAAAGAATAAAGAAAAAGAAAAAACATTTAGCCCAATATACCAAAACGAACAAAAAAAATTAAGTAGACCTTCTTTTCCTTTAACAGTATCTTCAAGTTTTGGATCGCAATCTTCAACCAACAATGTTAGACCACTTGTAACAAATTCTCCAAATATTGCCACTCAAATTCCAAGTAGTAATGTGGTTGGCAACGAACAATTAGAGAGAGCAAAAACAATGGCAACTCGAAGAAACACTAATAAATGTACAATATTATAATTTTATATACAGCATAATATACCATGGCTTTAAATAGAAAAATTTTGTCGTTTATAAAAATAGGAAGTATTGGTGTGATCTTTGCTATTTTAAATTCTGCAATAAACGAAGAAATCTTATATGCTATAGTAAAATCTGCAGAAAACAAAGATAACCAAGATGGTAGTAATTGTCTCAATTCGCATGTGAGTTTTGTTATAAGTTTTGTTTCCACGTTATTTCTTTGTGGTGCATTTTATTTGGTATATAAAATAATTGTTAACCAAGATAGTGAAACGTTAACTGTGGTGCCGGAACCATCTTTGGCTGTACCTCTATCACCAAAATCAATTTATATAAAAATATCTAGCAAATTACGTAATCCACTACAAGAAATATTGTTTGCAATGCAAAAATTATCAATTGATTCAGCACCAACTGGTTTAGATTTAGAATCGGCTAAATTTACTGTTACTAATGCGGTAGAACAACTAGAAATACTAGCTAATGAATTATTAGAATTATCTAAGGAAGAAGCAGATGCTCAGTTAACACGTTTTTTGTCAGGTTCAGGATATGTAGGTGTTATAGGAAAAAAATTACATATACTAGTTGTTGATGATAGCGCAGTAAATCGAGCATTTTTACAAAGCATTCTTGTAAAATTAGAACACACTGTTGTTACCGCTAATAGTGGGCAAGAAGCGGTGGATCTAGTTAATAGCTCTGTTGTTAAAATTTTTGATATAATATTTATGGATATAAATATGCCGGTTATGGATGGATTAGAAGCAACGCGTTGTATAAGAGCTAAATTTAGTAATAATATTTTACCCATAATTGCCTGCACCAGTAATGGTTCAGATGAAGATTTACGGAATTTTGACGCAGTTAAAATAAATGGTCATATTTTAAAACCAATAAATTTAGTCAAGATAAACACAATTTTACAAAATATTTTTATTAAAAATACTCTTCAACCATCTAGCAGTAGTGATCATGGTTTAATAATGCACCGACAAAGTATTTTGCATCAATATACTAATTTAATACAAGAAAGCAATTCATCAACAATGCATGCAAGTCATTCATCAGAAATCGACGTAGATAAAGAAACGCCACCTTTAAATACACCAACACATAAAACAATATTGCCAAGATGATTGCTAAATTTTTACCAACTACGATTTGCTAAATCTGAATATGTTTTTTGTCATCCATGTGTTTTTTTATTACTAGATCTATGATACGATTTTTCTATAATATCTGGTGTGAACCATATGTTAATACTACCGTGAGATTTTAAGGCTTGATTATATTCTGGCCAATTAGATGAATGATAAGGAAGTAAGAAAATAAAATTACATCATAGATTGAATGTTTTACGCAATTACATAGCAGATATCGTATACGGTGCAAATGATGGTATTATTACAACGTTTACACTTATAAGCGGAGCAGAAGGAGCTAAGTTTTCTCCAGTTATTGTTGTTATTTTAGGATTTGTGAATTTACTTGCAGACGGAGTTTCCATGGGAGCATCAAGTTATTTAAGTATTCGTGCAGGGGATGCAGCGAATGGGGTGCCTTGTAATTATCTAGAATCTTTTTATCATGGTTTTGCAACTTTTTTATCCTTTATATTATGTGGATCTATACCGTTAATTAGTTTCTTGATCCCAAGATTTTATAAATATCAATTTTGTATTAGTTGTATAATGACAGCAATAGCTTTATTTTCAGTAGGGGCACTGCGAATGGTTGTTGTAGGGCAAAGATGGTTACAAGGTGGTTTAGAAATGTTGTTGATTGGTGGAGTTGCTTCTATTATAGGTTATACAGTAGGAAATGTTTTAACGCTGTGGTTTAATGAATATCTAATTTGAGATACATTGTGGCACTGCGCTCGCCTTGGTTAGTTAGTTGCAGGCGTGAATCAACCAAATATAAGGATCTCATCAAAACATAAGCAAAAATCAAGACTTTTACTTATGCCGAGGGAGAGACTCGAACTCTCATGATGTTACCATCAACGGATTTTGAGTCCGCCGCGTCTGCCATTCCACCACCCCGGCTTATACCTAGAAGACATAGTATTAGGATTTATGGTTGTTGTAAATCAACTAGTTATGTATAGTGAGTAACTAGCGTATTACTTATGATTAATACCAAGATTGTCTAAAAATATATTTGATGTAAATTTTGGTATTCAATGGCAAAATTTCATAAGAACTATATGGTTATATACACTCATTGTGTGTTAGAAAAAAAACAAAAGAATAGTTAATTTCTTATGGTTCTAATGATTCAGGATCGGCTGGTATTTGATCGGTTTTTTCGTAAAACACGTTAGAGTTATCTGAAGTTTTATTTTTATTTAAGAATGCCAATGATGTTAATGATAAAATTGCTGCAAAAATCAACATATAAGATGGTGACAGCAAGTTATGATCAGTTTGCTTAATAATATAAGTTGCTATTAAAGGAGCAGTCCCGCCCATTAAGGCCATGCTGATATTATGAGCAATAGAAATCCCTGAACATCTTATTTCTAATGGGAACATTTCAAATAGAGTAATTGGGATCCCTCCATAAAATAACCCCATTATAGATATTAAAATAGTTTGTCCAATAAAAACAGAAAATATTCCGCCTGTCTGAAATAAGCTAAATATAGGATAAGATATAAAAACAAAGGCAACACAAGGATATAACAATGAATTTTTATAACCTATTTTATCAGCTATCTTACCACCAAGCAGAGTCATAATTGCAAAAATAATCATATTAGTGGTATTTAAATATTGAGTTACAACATCTGGTATACCTAGATATTCTCTGAAATATGATGGTAAAAATATAACAAGTGTAAAAAATCCAACAGCAGTTAGTGCATCTAGCATAAAAACTATTAATATCTTATCTAAATGTTTGTTGAATAATTCTTTTATAGGTATAAAGGACGGAGAAGATTTTTTTGTTTTATTAATTAAAGATTCTTTTTCATCTTTTAAATGACGGCGTACATAAATTCCAATTGCACAACCAAACATGCTTAAAATAAATGCAATTCTCCACCCAAAAATGCGAACTTGTTCTGGAGTGAAAATATGCATAATAATTGTCACAATAGTTGAACCAACAATTATACCGATAATTGCACTACATGTTGCCCAACTACCAAAAAAACCGCGGTTATGTTTAGATGCATGCTCAATCAGAAAAACCATAGAACCAGTAAATTCACCGCCTATTGCTAATCCCTGCATAATCCGTAACATTGTTAACAACAATGGTGCTAAAAGACCAATTTGTTGATAGGTTGGCAAACAACCTATTAAGGTAGTAGGAATAGACATAATATAGATAGACAACATTAAAACAATTAAACGACTAGACTTATCGCCTATATGACCAAATAACATAGCTCCTAATGGGCGTGCTATAAAGCCTGCAGCTAATGCCCCAAAAGAACACATTAATTGTGAATAACGATCACCAGATGGAAAAAATAATTGCCCTAAAATAGGGGCAAAATAGCCATAAATTATAAAATCGTACCATTCTAAAGCATTACCAATAACACAAGAAAAAATTAATCTACTTTCTTGTTTTTGAGTAGAAGTTTGCATTTACATCAATCCCAAATTTAATTTTAAAATCATAATGTATTAAGTATAACTAATATTTAGATTTTTGAAATTTAGAAGATTTTTATAGGATAATTGGAA
>CAIJNR010000121.1 GCA_903822055.1 uncultured Francisellaceae bacterium
AACAAGCGAGAAAATTTGTCTTGTCTGGTTATTGCAGTGTAAAAAGACATTCACACTGCAACACTGTGTAATTTTTATATTAAAATCTAGCTATTAATCCCAAAGTGTAACTTATGGAATTTTTAAATTGGGCCATGTAATTTAAACCGCTTTGATTTAAGCTTGGTTGAAGTTTGGAAGTGTTTTCCCAGCTTACTAATCCACGCAAACCACATACTTTATTAAGCATATATTCCACACCAGTAGATAACGTTAATAAATTTTTAGAATTATTGTCACGTAGATTAAATGTTTTCATATTATATAAATTTTGCGAGGTTAATTTAACTTTAGCTCTTTTTATCCCAGCACCTATTAAAAAATTAAAATTTTCTATCTTAAATAAATTGAATTTATAAAATAACTTAACTCCCATTCCCATATACTTCGAATCACTTTTTATAGATCTTGTAGGTGTATTTGGTAACATTGCATCCCCTAAAAAATAAATACCAGGTCCAATATTAGATGTGCGTGAATAACTGATAGTTTTTTCTAAGTCAAATTCTAGATCTACATTTGGTAACAACCCTATACCAGCAAAAATTTGAGCTGTTGGCTGTGTTGCTCTAAATAAATTATCTCCAAAACCAGATTTAAATCCATTGTGTTTAATCCCGACACTCGCTCCAAAATATAGGGAATGGAAATTGAAACTCGCCATTGCTATCTCTGGCATAATTAAAACTACTGCTAGTAAAATATTAATAAACCTTTTCATACTACATCTCTCTCTTAATTTTGTTTTATTTTATTTTATTAATTTCATGAACGTTGTTTTATTTTTTTAGTCGCAACGACAACGAGGACGCGCCGCAGCCGCTTGCCTCGCAGCTTCAGCCTCCCGATCCGCTTGCTCTTTCCGTAAACGTTCTGTTTCGCGCGCCCGTTCCATCGCCTCACGCGCTTCGCGTTCGCGTTGTTGCTGTTGTTGAATACGTTGGTTAGCACGGTCGCTTGATAAACGAAAAGATGTTAGTCCTTCAGTAGTAATCCGATTGAAACCTAAACCTTTATCTATTAATAAAGCGTTACGCACATCTCCTTCTTGCCTTTGCAACTCTTGCCTAGCCCTCTCTCTAGCATCTTCCCACGCTGCACGCTCATGTTTAATACGCTCACGAGCAAGATCTTCAGCCATAACAGAAGCTCTTAAACTATAATCTCTAATACCTTCACGTTCAGCATCTTCATCTGATACTAATGTATTACGTCTGTTTTCTTCTCGTGCCTGCAACTCTTGCCTAGCTCTCTCTCTAGCATTTTCCCACGCTGCACGCTCACGTTGAATACGCTGACGGGTAAGATCCTCTGCCATGACCGAGGATCTTAAACTATAAGCTTTAACATCATCACGCTCAGCACTTTCATCCCTTAATAAGGCACTACGTGCCGCTGCTTCTTTTTCTTCCAAAATAGCACTTCTAATAACATTCCTACCTGCTGTTTCATTTGTTGTTATATCACTACGTTCTGCTGTTTCTTTTTTTATAAAATCATTGCAAGCAGTAACTGACTTTTGGTAATTATAAAGACTTTTGAGTTTTTCTCTTTCTTGTATCCAAATATTATCTAGTGCTGATCTTTTTTTTATTTCGTCTTTTAGCAAATTCATTGTGTCAAAAATATCACGACGTTCTGTTTTTTCTTGTATTTCTTGTTCCTGAAAGCCTTTCTTAACACTAACAGTATCACGCTCTACTTTTTCTTCCCTTAAGATGCCAGCACGTCCCCCTGCTTCTTTTATTTCTTGCCTGTCCAAATTCATATCACACACAATAGCACGACGTCCTGCTGCTTCGTTTATTCCTGCTTTCTGTAAACGTTGCTTAACACTAAGCGTATTACGCCCTACTTTTTCTTCTGTTAAGATACTGGCACGTCTCGCTTCTTCTTTTATTTCTTGTTGTTCCACAAGCATATTAACGTCAATAATATTACGCCCTGTTTTTTCTGTTAATTCGATTGATGCTACTTGTTCTTTGAAACGAGCAGGGTTTTGTTCTTCTTGCTCTTTTGCTACAAGCTCTTGTTCTTGATGAGCTACATCTGCTATTTCCTGCTGCTCTGTTTCTCCTGCTACGCTAGCACAAGACTGTTCTATACCATCTACATAATTACGTACGCGATCGGAACGCAACTCATCATATCCTTCTGACATGCGATCAAATTTTTCTACTTCTTTTTCTATTGCATTTATAGCTGTTGCTATGTCCTCTATAAACTTAATTATATTATTTTTATGTTTTGCTATTGAAGTTTTGTTTATAGATTTACAAAGTTTTTTACATTCAACAACCAAATATTTACATGTAAGTTTTATTTCATACATGTTTAAATTAGACTTTTGTTCATCTTGCACCAGTCCATTTATTACAGCGTCATCCACGTCGTAAGGACCTTTGATTGATTCATTTATATACTCTGCCATAGACTGTATAGAACTACTGGTCATACTAGATCTCGCACTACTACCGACAACATTACCATTTCCATCATAAACATAGACTTCAACTATTTCTTTAGCTATATCTAACAATTTTTGAGTATTTGAAATCATAGAAGAGTCTAAGATGCAATAACTAATATTATTTAATTGTGCTAAAAGCTGGGTGTTTAATGCGCGAATATAACGAGTTTCTCCCGTTACATTGCTTATATCGCGACTTAGCCTTATTCTGTTCGATTGCTTGTCTTTTTCTATCGTTGAAGATGTTGCCTGGATCGTTTTTCGTTTTAGTTCGTGCGGCTTATTAGATCTGTCTGCTAACGCAAAAACTGTTTTCTCTTGTCCCGGCATCTTTGTCAACTCCAAAACTTATGTTTTATTTTTTAATACCTATGGTGATACTACATTACATTTTTTTTTGTGTCTACAATTATTTCACTTTATAACTATAACAAAACAATCAAACATACAAATAATTCATGATGACGCAAATAAACCTTAAACCCTGCAAATAAAGCATTTTTTGCGATCAACAACAATCAAACGCTGCATAATGTAATATTTTTAAATAACTTTCAAATAATTTTCTGAAAAAATTAGACTCTTATGATACAACAATAATTGATTGCTATTTAAAAAAATTTCTGTTTACCTAATTATTAAAAGATTTAAAGATAAAAAAACAGCCCAAGTGAGGAACCTGGGCTAAGAACCGAATTATGGTCGGTTGGAGATTGACAGTAGATATGGTGCCATTATTAATATTTAAATAATGTAGGATAACAGATGTATTTTTTGTGAGACATTCGCCATTCGATTTGCTTTTTATCACATAAAAAAAACAAAATATATAAACTCTAGTAAAATAATATATAGTTGTTTTATATAAATTTATTATATTTTACTGGATATTGGATAATGCTAACATTATACCCACCCATACAACCATATGCCATTCATAATTTTGCTGTGGATAACTTACATAATTTATACCTAGAAGAAAGTGGCAATAAGGACGGAATACCGATTATTTACATACATGGTGGTCCAGGATCTGGATGTGACTCTGATAATCGACGTTTTTTCGATCCAGAAAAATATCGGATTATTTTATTTGATCAAAGAGGATGTGGGAAATCTACTCCTCATGCAGAATTAAAAAATAATACTACTCAATTTTTAATAGAAGATTTAGAAGCAATACGTAAACATTTGGATATTACAAAATGGTTATTATTTGGTGGTTCTTGGGGATCTACCCTAGCGCTGCTTTATGCTCAATCATACCCTAACAGAGTAATAGGTATGATTTTACGTGGCATTTTTTTATGCCGTAAACAAGATTTATATTGGTTTTATAAAGATGGTGCATCTAAAATTTATCCAGATTATTGGCAAGAATTTATATCAGCAGTCCCAACATCTAAGCAAAATAATATTATCTCCGCTTATTATAAAATTTTAACTAGCGACAATGAAGTAGCTAGAATGGCTGCAGCTAAAGCTTGGTCTAGATGGGAAGCTGTTTGCGCCAGTCTAGATCCATGTCCAAAAATAGAACAACACTTAACTAACCCACATTTAGCCTTAAGTTTAGCTAGAATAGAATGCCATTATTTTATCAACAAATGTTTTATTGTAGAAAATACTATTTTAGATAATGTAAACAAAATTAAACATATTAAAACAATAATAATTCATGGACGATATGACATGATCTGTCCGCTGAACAATGCTTATGCCTTACATAAAGCATTGCCAAATTCAAATTTAATGATTATTCGAGATGCTGGACACTCTTCTAGAGAGCCTGGAATTTTAAGTGAATTAATTCACGCAACTAATATTATAGTTTAAGGCTTTCGCTATCCTGATCTTGCATAGTATGTTCCACATTATTTAGTTTATTTAACATAGAATGTAGGGTTTTTTCCCAAGTTTCATGCTTATCTTTAAGTACATTATTATCATCTTGTAATTTAATATTTTTTTCCTCTAGCTCTTCTATTTGTAAACGCATAATTTCAATAGTTTCTACTGTTTCATCTACTTTAGCTTCCAGTTGCTGTAATAATTGGCTAGACATAAATCTTAATTCCTTATTTATAGGTTTATACTGAACATACTATAAATTAATAAAATATTGTCTCTAAAGCAATACCCTTCTCTTCTAATATAGCACGCAAAGTTTTTAAAGCTTCTACTTGAATTTGCCGTACTCTTTCTCTGGTTAGACCAACTTCGCTACCTACTTCCTCTAAAGTAGCAGCTTCATGACCAAGCAATCCAAATCTTCTAGCTAAAATAGAACGTTGTTTTTCGTTTAACATATTTAAACACTGATCTAGTTGTTCTTTGATATTGTTGTTTTCTAATATTTTTGCTGGACTATGATTTTTATGATCAGCTATAACTTCTAATAATGATTTTTCATTATCATCCCCTACGGGAGTATCAACTGATAAAGTTCTTTCGTTAAGCCTTAACAACTTATTTACTTCGTGAGGACATTTATCTAGGGCTTTGGCAATATCTTCAAACGATGGTTCGTGATCAAGTTTGTTAGTAATTTCTCGAGCTTTTCTTAAATACGTATTTAACTCTTTAATAATATGAATTGGCAACCTAATAGTACGAGTTTGATTCATTAATGCGCGTTCAATATTCTGTTTAATCCACCAAGTAGCATATGTCGAAAATCGAAAACCTCGCTCTGGATCAAATTTTTCTACCGCTCGAATTAACCCTAAGTTACCTTCTTCAATTAAATCTAATAATGCTAATCCTCGATTTAAATAACGCCTAGCAATTTTAACTACTAATCGCAAATTACATTTAACCATGTGATTTCTAGCATTTAATTGTTCTTTACTATCACCTTTTTTAGCTAATCTAGCATAATAAACTTCTTCATTAGCTGTTAATAATGGTGATTTACCTATATCTTCTAAATATAATTGAGCTGGATCTATTTCTTTTTTCTTTTTTTTGACAGTAGATAAACTTAATTCTTCATCTTCTGAATCATCGACAACCACGGCTACATCAGAAAGAGACACCTCTTCAACACTATCAGCTTCTTCAAGATTGTCGTCAGCAAAACTTAGCTCAACTTCTTCTAAATTATCGTCTATTGGTAATAATTCATCTGTGATTAAATCTAATTCACCAGATTCTTCATCGATTCCCTGGATAGCTGACATTATAGTATCCCCCGTGTTCTTCCATGAATATAGGGTTTATTTTTGAACAACTAAAATTTAAACCATTAGTAAATAAAATATCATTTACCTGCAAACATTAATTATAGCAATAATGTTTTATTTATCTATATTTATTTTATAATATAAATATATGCAAGATATTAAAAATGCTACAACAATAGTTAGCCGATCACATATTATGAAAGTTTTAGCTAACCAATATACTAATTTACCATATAAAACTATTGCGACCGCTGTAAAACATATTTTTGAAATTATGACATATAACTTGGCCAGCGGTAATAAAATAGAATTACGTGGTTTTGGTAGTTTTTCAACACGATTTAGATCTACTAGATCTGTTAGAAATCCAAAAACTGGACAAAAAGTTAATTTACAAGCAAGGTATGTTGTGCATTTTAAACCAGGGAAGGAATTAAATGCCAAAATCAACAAAATTAATTCAATTAAAAAAAAATAATTTTTTAATAAATATTTATTTTTTTTTATTAAGCTTACTGTTTTATATGGTTTGTAATGAAGCCGTTGCTGCAATCGATCCGAAATTAGATCCACAATACGGTAATGGGCAAAGTACCAAATTTATTAATGCGATGTATGGTACTGGCCCTAATGTAACAACAGAGGAATTACAAAAAATCCAAAATTCAATTCCACCAGATAATACTCATAGATTTTTTATACGCTTTGGCATAAATAATGGCACTAGTACACTTAGCAAAGTAAAAAATACCACAGTACAACCTATAATAGAAACTGCAATAGTTACCAGCACTACTCAAACTGCTAAATCTAAATATGGTGGAGAAATGGCTTTTGGTTACAGGGCAGATAATTTTTCTATGGAGTTAGAATTAATGGCTACAGAAAATATGAAGTACAATAAAGCTCCATTATTTAGCAATCAACTAGGTGCGCTAAATAGCACAGTGAAAGCACAATCTGTATTGCTAAATATTTATTATGATTTTATCCATTTTATGGCATTTCGTACTTTTTTTGGCGTTGGTGTTGGAGCTGGCATTAACAGAACTAATTCCAATTTTTTTAATCGTCCACCAATGAGCACTGGAGAAAATTTTGCTAGACGACGAGTAGCTGGTGCTTATAACTTAGTGTTGGGTTGCAAACTAAATATAGTTCCGCAATTATTTGTTGTTACATCTATGAGGTACACTAATTTTGCAGGTTTTGGTAATATAAAAACTATTGCTACTAGCAATGTCGAATGGAGAGATGTAAATCAAAATTTACATCTGGAAGGACAACATACATTATTTGGCTTTAGTATAAATCTGGTACATATATTTTTATGAATAAATTAAATGCGCTATCGTTAATAGAATTAATAATTACAATGACTATTGTATCAACATTAATTGCTATATCTTCCAGTACACTATCTACTCTTAAACTGGAATCTCACCGCAAAGAAGCTCATAGTGAATTAATAAGATTCAAAGCGAGCATAGAACAATTTGCAATTAGTGGTAGAGCACCAGATGGTACTCCAAATGGTGCTAAAGTGGATTCATCTGTAGCTGTGGCGCAGAAATTTAAAGACCTAAGTAAATCTATAACTACTCCCAATAATTATTATAATATTATAGTTTCTGCTGTAAACCCAAGCGGAACAACTCCTGGATACACCTTAACTGCAACAGCACCATCTGGTAGCCCGCAACATAAAGATACTCCCTGTATAGCTATATCTTTACAAATATTAGCAGGATCAGATGACGTCAAAACCCCAGACATATGTTGGCAATAATGAAAAAAAGTATAATTAATTTTTGCACAATTCCTAAGGTTCGTAAAAAATTATTAGGGCTTACATTAATTGAGATGATTATAACTATGAGTATTGTAGTTATTTTAGCTGGAGTTACTCTTGGAAACATGAATAAACTTAGAAGACCAAAAGATCTAGTAAATGAAGTAACAGATACGATAGTTAATACATTGAATCAAGCTAATGCCACATCAATAGCAACTGGAACTCTACAAAAGGTTTGCACCATAAAGACAGGAACAGGAACTAGCAGAGCAGATTGCGATCCAACAGTTAGTCCTTGGTACAATGTAAATGGTTCCGAATTTAATAAAAAAGTAACTGTTACTATTGTTCCAGCCACGATAATCACATATCAGCAAGGATTAGTAACCAGCAATCCTTCGATATATACTATTACAATAATATCTAGCACAGATAGTACTTATAATAATGTTATTACGCTATGGCCAAATAGTGTGATAGAAATTGTTAGAAATGGTGGAAATTAGGCTAATTGTATGCAAAAAAAAACAGGATTTACATTAATAGAATTATTAATCGTTATGACAATTGCTGGTATATTAGCTGGGGTCAGTATATCTGGCTACATGGGTAATCTACGCACAGAAAGACGACAAGATGCTGCTTTATCCATGCAAAAAGCATATTTAATTATTAATAGCACACCTTCTGGCGCGCCTCTTACGTGTCCAACTAAATCAACTGTCCAATACGGTACAACTGATGATTGCCCGTCTGATAATAGATTATATAATATCACCTACAATGCTACTGGATTCCCTATACCCACTACTCCTGCCGGAATTATAAATTCTATGATGACTAACGAATTGCTGATTTTAAAAGCCATAGCTATTGCTGGTAAGGGACAGGATAAAGATACTGGTCCACCAGAAGATTGCACAACTATGTTTTTATCTACTCAAAATAAAGTTTACCCAAAAAGTTGTAGTAACCAGTAATTAGTATTTTATGCAAAAAAATCTTTCTCATTTTTTAATAACTGGAGCTAATGGTTTTATTGGCAATAGATTATGTGCTCACTTAAAAAATTTAGGACTTACTGTTACAGCAGTTTTAAAAAATAATCCCTCAGATCTTAAGTCTAACCTTTGGGATCAAATAATTATTCATGATTTTAATAGTAATAATAATTTTGCTGAACATTTACCAAATCTCACTAATAAAAAAATCGATGCTATCATTCATTTAGCAAATATTGCTCACACAAATGCTAATATAACTTTTGAAGAATATTGGAAAGTAAATGTAACATCTACTTTAGATTTATTAGATTTTGCTTTATTAACTGATACTAAAGCTTTTTTATATTTAAGCAGCATTAAGGCGGCAAGATCTCCACAACAAAATGTTTGTGTGGATGAAACTTTTGATGCTTGGCCAGAACAGCAAGATTTCTATGGAATAACCAAACGTATATCAGAAAATTTATTACAAAGATCTATTAATCATAATAATTTACATTTATCTATCCTACGTCCTAGTTTAGTGTATGGGCCAAATGTAAAGGGCCATTTAAATTTACTTATTAAAGCTGCTAAAAAACACTTGCTCCCAAAATTACCAGAAACTCATAACAAAAGAAGCATGGTGCACATTGATGATTTAATTCAAGCTATGTTACTTGCCATAAACAACCCAGCAGCTAATAAGCAAATTTTTATTGTATCTGATAATAAAGAGTACTCAACAAAACAAATTTTTGAGCATATAAAAAATCAAATTCCAAACAATACTTTTTGGGCTTGGGTATCACGAATAACAATTCCATATTGGTTGTTGAAAATAATCGCTAAATGTGTTGATTTTTTACAGTTACTATTAAACAATAAATTGGATAATAAATTTTGTTTTAATTCGAAAATATTAGAAAAATTACTAGGTTCTAGTTGCTTTCATTCTAAAAAAATTCACGTTGCCTTAAATTGGCAACCAAAGTATACTTTTTTTGACACTAAAATTTAGAGATCAATATGAACATTAATAAATCAAAAAAAATTACCAAAGCTGTTTTTCCAGTAGCTGGTATTGGCAGCAGATTTTTACCAGCAACTAAAGCAACTCCTAAAGAAATGCTACCAATTGTTGATAAACCTTTAATTCAATACGCCGTAGAAGAAGCCATAGAGGCTGGGATCGAGGAATTAATATTTATCACAAGTTATAACAAACGTGCTATAGAAGACCATTTTGATAGTAATGCTGAATTAGAACGAAATTTAGAAAATTCTGGAAAATTTGATTTACTAAACACTATTAAAAATATTATTCCCTCAAATACAACTTGTATATACATAAGACAAATGCAACCGCTTGGTTTGGGACACGCAATTTTGTGTGCCAAAAAACTCATTAAAGACGAACCATTTGCTTTATTATTAGCAGATGATTTAGTAGTAACATCTTCTAAACATTCTTGCTTAAAACAAATGGTGGATAAATATAACCAAACCAATTCCAGTATAATTGCTATAGAACATTGCAATCCACAAGTAGTTAGTAATTATGGTATCGTTGGAGTGGAACAAAGTTTTGTTGATTTTGGCAAGATAAACACTATTGTCGAAAAGCCATCAATTAAAGATGCTCCTTCAAATTTGGCAGTAATCGGTAGGTATATTTTATCTTCCAATATTTTTAATTATTTAGAGCATGCTATAAAAACTGTTAATAACGAAATCCAATTAACTCCTGCAATTTTCAGTTTATTACAAAAAGAAAATGTTTATGCATTCGCATTTGATGGGATTAGATATGATTGCGGTCAAAAATTAGGTTACCTAAAAGCTACTATTAATGTTGCTTTAACCCATCCTACTATTGGTAAAGAATTTAAGCAATTTTTAACTTCTTTATCTAGTTAGAGAAGGCATCCACCCGGTGCTACGCACCGACCTCCTTCGAAAACGAAGGAGGTGATTGTCTTAATAAATTCAATATGGTTTTACTAATATACGCAATTGCCTAGCAATAAATTTTAAAGAATTGTTATATTGTTATAAAGTGATTTAATTTGCATACTTTGTACTTAAAAATTACTATAACCATTAATAATGATGTAGCTAATGTATTATATACAAACACAAAAACTTAATAGAATTTTTGTTATAGACAATCACCTCCTTCGTTTTCGAAGGAGGTCGGTGCGTAGCACCGGGTGGATGCCTTCTCTGGCATTTAGATGAGTTTGTTTACCTGCACATACAATTGATATACAGCCTTAATAATCATAGTATGTGTACTAAATATCCTTAATTGTTTTGTTTTAGGTTTCACAAATCATGCGTATTATCACATGTATCATACTTTTTCTTTTTAGCAATATGTCCTTGGCGTTATATAATAAATCTATTGTTAATAATATTACTCAAGAATATCAAAATGTTTATCATTATGCATTAAAACAAAAAAATCTTTCGTTACTTTTAAACATCGAAGATTTTAAAGAAAAATTTTTAATTGTTATTAATAGCGAACAGCAAACATTAGCATTATATAAACCTAACGGTATATTATTAAAATCCTATGTTATATCAACTAGCAAAAGAGGCTTAGGGCAATTACTTGGCAGCTATAAAACTCCAGCTGGATTACATCAAATTGTAGAAAAAATTGGAGATAATGTTCCACATTATGGTATTTTTCGTAATAGACAGTTTATTAATAAAGTTTGGCAAAAATATTTTTTTTCGCATAACTCTAATCAAAAATATCTAGCTATCCATAAAAAAGATTTTATTGTAACTAGAATTCTACGTTTACGAGGCTTAGAACCTGGTGTTAACCACGGCAAAAACCATCATGGACAAATAGTTGATAGTTTGACTCGTGGAATTTATATCCATGCTACTACTATGGAATGGAAGCTTGGTAAACCAACAACTATTGGTTGTATACATTTAAGTTCTAGAGACGTAGTTGAATTATTTAATTTAGTTCCTATTGGTTCTTTAGTAATGATTTATTAATTATTTTTGCTTAGATCTTAAATTTTATTTGATATATTTAACAGTTGGTCAATTCTTGTTGTGCAATACTTAAAAAAACAATAATAAACTTAATTAGTAGGTATAACTAGCATGAGTAACCCAGATCTAAATGACAATAATATAAATAACGATACCAATAACGACAATAATAATGAATTTACTAATACCAGATTACAGACAGTTTTATCAATATTTATAATATTTTGCGTGATAGGTTTACTTGTTGCCGTAAGCATTGCGTTATTTCATGAACACAAGGATCATAGTCAAAAACTTAAAAAATTAAAGCAAACCCACTCTTAGGACCAGTAAAAAAATATCTTGTACTTTTTTCACTCGCGTACACGAGTTACGCTCAAACAGACGCTCGTTTAAAAGTACAAGATTTTTTTACTGGCCTGAAGGCTGGCAAGCAATGATTTATTAATTATAATAATTACTATGTCATTATTTAAAAATCGCGGTCTTAGCCAAGTATCAATCTTAATTCATTTATTAGTTATTACCTTTGTTGTGGTTTTAGCTATAACATGGCAAATGTACGTTACTCGCAAAGAACAGGATAAATTTAATAATAAAATAGCTGCAATATTAGCTAATGACATAGCTAACAGAATGCAGCTGAACTATCCAGAATCCATGAAAGGCAAATCTAGTTTTTATGTATACCCAACGAATACTTCTCAAAAAGCTATAGTAGAACACCATATAGATCATTATTGCGATAATGATCCAATTGGCTGCCATGCGCATACAACCGCTGCTAATGATTTAACTTATTGGCAACAAGCCATTCTAGACAACCTACCTAATGGATTAGGTGAAATAAATATTATTGCCAATAATCTGAACTCTTATGCCGTTACTATTCGGTGGCAAGATCCGTCAAATAATAAGAAAAAAACATTTACCACTAACATTTTATTACCATATCAACCATGGCAATATATTTGTGATTTAAACAAACATTCGTTAGACGCCCCCCAAGAACATATCAATTTACACACAGCACAAATTATTTATGACACAATTATGGGTAATAAACATAATTATAAAAGATTCAATTTTACAGCATATATTTTTAATGATTACCTAGAGCAAATGGATAATATAAATCTACCATTAGCAGATGAATTATGTGTGGCAAGCTGCAAGTCTTCTAAAACTTTAGCAAACAGCTCTAATTTATGCGATTGCAGTAAAGAAAAACATTTCCATTCAATTAATTTTACTTGTGAAAATAATGAAAACAATTAAACAGCAATCAGCTCGCAGCAAAACAATGTTTGTTATTATTATTCTTATTGCAACAGCAGGTGTTGTCAGTGTTGTTTTTAATATTAAATTTAAAAATGCTCACCAAAACAAATGGAATATGATACAAGCGCAACAAGCAAGCTTAAATGCTTTATCTATAGCTAAAGAAATGTTTGGTTCAAATGCCTTACCACAAAATTGTATAAACACATCTGGTTGTCCATTTTGGAGTAGTTACCCTGTCATTCGTTTAATTAACAAAAATGGTACCCCAAACAAATTGTGGTGGAATGCAAATGCTTATAGCATTCCAAATTCTCAAAATAATGCCAAATTTATCATCATAAAAAGTCCAAACGATTTATATAAAATCATTGCTTTTGCAGAAGATGGATCTAGCTCTCAATCGATTATTTCTTCTGGATATGTTTCGTCTGCGACATAAAATAGCATAAAGATAAAATATAATCACAATATAAATGTCAAATACCAATCATCTAATGTAAACGGGGCTAATATTAAAACAATAAATAATGCAATATACCAAATAAATTTAGTATAAAATTTATTTGCTACATCTTTTTTTCTTAAACTGGAAATTACAAACGGCTGATCTAACATTAAACCATTTTTAGAAATCACATTAACAGAATTAGCATTTTCTCCCGAAACTTTAGGATATTTTTGATTAATGTGTTCTTCAGCAGATTTTACAACTTTTTCCCACTCTTCTGCATCTATTGCACCATCTTTATTAGTATCATATTTTTCCAACAAACTTTGATAATCTTTTTTCCATGCTTTAATTAAACTTAAAACCTCATCTTTTTTCACTTTAATATTGGGATCAGCCGTTAACCCAGACATGGTACGAAAAACACCAATAACATATGCATGCGTATTTGGCATTAAAAGTTTTTCTGTATACCTATATTTAGGAGTTAAAAGCCAACTTTTATCATACCAAACTCTATAAGTTGCAGGAAAAATGTCTGCTCCTTCGGGACACACAACACATTGTCCGGTAATATCTGTTAAAGTAAAATGTTCATTACTTTCTCCGCTTTCTATAACATTCCAAGACGATCGTGATCCATACGACTTATATTCTTCGATCGTATAAGAATACCATGTACAGGATATGTTGCTAACTGGGGATACTAAAGTTTTTGCTGATAAGCAAGCCTGAATTCCTTCTATTGCGGTATATCCTTGTGCCGCAGAGTTAATTTTGGCAATAGGATTGTTATTAATAATAAAGTATTGTTTTAAAATAATAAACGCTAGATAAAATGAAGCCATAGACCAAGCTACAAGGGTCCATTTAATAAACAACACATATTGACTACTATGTAACCATGGAGATGGGTTGCTGTGTGATTCGAATCTATCGAAAATCGGAGCAAGCATTGCCACTATGCATATCGCTCCAATTATATGGCAAACAAATTCTTCTCGTAAAGTAAATTGTCCTTTTTGAATGTGTTTCATATGATGATAATTTATTAATTGTTTATGATTAAATTTCAATTTTTATTGAATAAATTTTTTATATTTACGTCTTGCTTTTCTTCTTCACTAAAATGTAATAAATCATACTTTTTAAAATTAAAACGATTAGCAACAATACTTGATGGAAATTGTTCCACTGCGGTATTATTTAAATTAACGCTAGCATTATAAAATTCTCTTCTATCAGAAATACTAGATTCTAATTCAATAATTCCTTGTTGTAATTTGGCAAAAACAGTATCAGTTTTTAAATTTGGATAGTTTTCAGCAAGCGCAAATAATTGACGAACCGAAGATCTTACTTCTACTTCGGCTAAACCAATAGCCGCCGTATCTTTACTATCGCAGGCAGACATCAATGAAGCACGTGCCTTAGTAATTTTATCAACAATTCCTTGTTCATATTGCATATATTGGGTACAACTATCTACTAGCTTTGTTAATTCACTGTTACGTTGTTTTAGCAGCACATCAATATTTGACCAGTTTTTTTGTATGTCATTTTTAAGCAGTACTAGTTGATTATAGAGAGTAATAAAATAAAATATTACTGATATTGAAATAGCTATTACAAGTATGATTGTAGTTAATGAATTGAACATAATAAATCCTTTAATATGTCGAGTATCAATTTATAATCTTATCTTATATTATAATACCCAGAAAAATTATGGCTACTAAACATTCTTTTAAATAACCGTAGATAATTCATATATCTTTTCAGATCTTTGCCATAAAATAGCGTGCATCTGCAACGTATATTTTATTATAATGATCCAAAATTTACTTCTAAATAATCTATCCTTAATTAACAAGAAGAATAATAATCAAAAATAACAATGAAAATTATGGATGCTTTTTATGTCGACAGAAGATAGTTCTCAGATAAACATAGAAACTTTTAATAAAGATAATGTAATAGATCAGTTAAGTTCGCAGGGTTTAGAAAAATTAGCTTTATTAGCAAGTAACGCTATTCAATTAAATAAAGTAGCGCATGCTAAAAATATCAATTCTAAAGTTGTTACTGCGATTATTGCTAATGTTAAAGTTAAGCTTCATGAATTGGATGAAGAAAGTTTGTTAAACTTAGCGAAATTATCTGCAGATGGTGATGAATTGTGCAAGGTAGTTGGGGCGGCCAATGTCTGGTAATTTACAAAACGCTAACGAAGCAGCTCCAGTACAAGCTATAAAATTTGCTAACACGCAAACATACAGTAAAGAGAAAGCTCGTCAAGATATTTATATTCTTGCTTTAGAAAATGTTACAACTGGAAATACGGCAACAAAGCTAGGATCTTCTGTAGAAGAGCTTAATGATGTTAAAAGAAAAGCTGTTGATGAAATCCTGAAAGGACCATATTTTGATCATTCAGCTATTAATCCAAAATTAAACACACAAATAGATAGAAGACAATTAGAATTAAACGATTCAAGCAAAAATTTAATTAATAAAATAGCATTAATAGCAGACATAACTCAATTAAATAAAGTAAAACAAGAAGGGCAGTTATCAAACGATTTTTTTAAAGGTAATTTTGCCAAAGAAGTTTTAAAAAATGCAAGTCTTCAAAATTATGATGGCCTAAACCATGATATGTTAATAGCATTAGCTAATGCTGTTGAAGTAAATAACGCATCACAATCAAAACAATTAACTGAAATATTGCAAGCGGCTACTAAATCTACAGTTGATGACACAGTTAACGATACAGTTGATGCAATAATTAAAAGGATAAATACCGAAGACAATTTCTTAAATGCAATTAAATCAGAGAATCCAACAGAAGAAAAATATAACAAAGAACTTTATGGTAAAATAGTTAATAACGCTAGTGTACAGTCTTTAACAAAATTAGCTGGTTACACTACAGATCCAGAAAGAATGAATACGCTACTATCTTTGGTTGCAAGCACAGATAACAATGAAAAACTAAATGATAAAAATAAAGAATCTATCGTTAAGTCTGTTTTTTCTAATAAAAACATAAGAAAAAAATTGAATCAATTAAGCGACGACAGCCTCATTCAATTAGCTACACATGCCTCTAGCGAACCTGCAAATAATCTAAAAGATGTTGTAAAAGCTTTTTCTGATAAGAAATTGTTTAACGCAGAAACATTAAATAAAGTCAATCCAAAGGCATTAAAAAATTTAGCTAATAATGTTACAAATATAGAACAATTAAATAAAATAGCTGAAGCTAAACAACTAGATGGAAAAGCTTTATTATCTATTATACATAAGGCTGAAGAACTTGGCACACAAGGTGGAGAAAAAAATACACATTTTTGGCAAACGAAGAGTACAAAGGATAAAATTAAAAGTGATGCAGTAAATCTTCAAATAGGGGAAATTATTAATATTGCATTAAGTGGAAAAGAAAAAATACCGGCAAATCAAGAAGATTTAGATAAAATAAGTGCTTACATAGCTCAATGTGGAATAGAAAATATTAAGGATCTTAATGAGATCTTTAGTACTACTGAATCAAAAGCAGATAGCAAGCAAACAGCAGCACCAGCTCAAGTATTAGAAGGGCTGGCGAATAGTCTTCAATCAATATCACCACCATTATCGCCACAACAACCCGACCCATCTTCTCCTGCAATCACCGCCGCACAACTTGCTGCAGAACCTATGTCACCAAGCACTGGCTCATTTACTGATCAGGCTACAAATTCTCCTAAAAAAAATGTAACTGAATATTTTCAGGGTTTGGATTCAGACGGTTTTAAGGCATTGGGACTGGAAGGTTATAAATATGAAGACAAAAAAATATTAAATACAGCAGACAAGAAAACGGCTATGGAAACCAAAGATGATGGCTCTGTAAGTTTCCCAACAGAAAATGGCAAATTAGATGCTGGTCAAATTAGATTATTTAAGGAAGCTATAAAAAAAGCATGTAAAGATGCTACAGAAGAGGATAAAACAGTAATTAGTATTAATGGTATTCTCGAAGAAGATGTTGGTAAAATTTTACAAAAGTTGAAGGAAGATCCAGAGTTTATAAAAATTAGAAACAATGTTGAGTTTACAAGTGATAATACAGCAATTAAAACTAAAATTGATACTGATTTACCACTATCGCCAACATCTCCTGCATTAGCAGTAGTTGATTCTACCACTCCTCCTCCTCCTACACCACGCCACAGCGCCCCCTTCTAGCTAACCACCAAATCTTTGATAACCTGGCAAGCTTCCACATACAAATTAATACTACAAACCTATAACTATATTATTTTTATATTATTTTAAATTTACCAATACCTAACTTTCTCTAATCAACCAAAAAAACCCCCAACCAATGTCACCCAACTAATCAAATTGCCATAAAATAAAAAATCAGCTATAGATCTGTTAGTAAAATCTTTAAAAACA
>CAIJNR010000122.1 GCA_903822055.1 uncultured Francisellaceae bacterium
TACAAGCAACTTAATGATTTTTTATAAAAAAATTAAAAGAGTTTAGTATATTAGTATAATTTTAAATTTGTATAAATCTAACCCTCCTTCGCTTCGAAGGAGGGTGGCGGCGCTAGCCGCCGGGTGGATGGCTATACTATTAAAGATAGTCCATAATATAATACAGCCAAAAAACAAAAGCATGATAATTTAACTTATGATTTATTATAAAAATTTAACTCCACTAGGAAACAACAATAACTTACCACATATTATTTGGGGACATGGTTGGGCACAAAATCACACTAGCCTACTTCCTATAGCTACTAGCCTAAAAAGTATGGCAGTTCATTGGTTAATTGATTTTCCAGGATTTGGTTCTAGCTGTAAACCAGAATATGTTTGGGGAACTGACGACTATGCGAATGCTACAGCTGCTTGGATTAAAACTAATATTCCAGCAAACGCTACCAAAATTTGGATCGGACACTCTTTCGGTTGCAGAGTTGGTATAAATTTAGCAGCCCTTAATCCTGATTTACTACAAGGATTATTTTTAATAGCAGCAGCCGGCATTCCTAGGCCACTTAATTATACAACTAAAATGATTAGATTAATAAAAATCAATTCTTTTAAATTTTTAAAAAATTTAATTCAACTATCAAATAATGAGCAATACTTAAATTGGTTAAAAACTAAATTTGGTAGCCGCGATTATAGAAATGCTGAACCTAACATGCGTGCTATATTAGTGAAAACAATTAATGAAAATTTATCTGACAATGCCAAAAAGATCAATTGTCCAACCGAACTGCTTTACGGAAAACAAGATGCAGAAACACCAATTGTAATTGGACACATGCTGCAAAAATTGATCAAAAACTCTAAATTACATCTTATACCACAACAAGATCACTACAGTGTGTTATCTGATGGTCAGCATCAAGTTGTATGTTTATTAAAAAAATTTATAAATACAATTAACAATAAATACAAAGATAATTAAAGTTAGGGGACAATAATTATGTTACACATGGTATTAATTACTCTATTAATTACTGGAGTAACTTTATTTACTATAAAACGCCATTTAACTTATTTACATATTTTCCAACAAGATGAATATAATAATTATAGATTTTTAACATGGATTGTTGAGCACAAAGCATTCGACAAACGTTTAACAATCGTATTGTTTGTTATATTTATAATTAATCATTTTTGCTTCACTCATGCCAATTTAACTTGGCAATATATGTTAGAATTTACTGGACAATATATAGGATTTATTATAGCTTTTTTTGTTTTTGTTTATTTAGAAAAAAATCCAATTAAAACTGCCAAAAAAAAACTGACAATGACTGCAAGAGCGACTCGCATTCATTATTTAGGATTATTTCTTAATTTATGTGGTAATTTAATTTTATTGGTAAATGTACATTTACAAAATTATTTTATAGCCCTCTTACTCACTGTACAATTAATACCGATCTATATAATTCTTGCTAATTTATTGCTCACCCCACTAGAAAAAAATATTCAACAAAAATTTTGGCAAGAAGCTAAACAAAAACTTTTAAATCAAAAACCATTTATTATTGGCATCACAGGATCTTTTGGTAAAACAACAGTTAAACATTTTTTAGGACATATTTTACAACAGTTCGATCATACTTTAATCACTTCCGGTAGCATTAACACCAGCATGGGTATATCTAGAGTAATTAGGGAAGAATTAAATGCTATCCATAAATATTTCGTAGTAGAAATGGGTGCTTACTCCGTTGGCTCAATTAATGAAATTTGCAAATTAACTCCACCTAATTTAGGAATTATAACTGCAATTGGTACAGCTCATTATGAACGTTTTAAAACTTTAGATACTGTAGCTACCGCTAAATTTGAACTGGCGGGATCTGTGATTAATAATGATTCTCAAAATAATAACCCTAAAGTTATTATTTCAGAACAGGTTTTAAATACTGATTATGCTAAACAATACTTACAAGCCCATAAACAATCTTTTGAGATTTTAGCACAACAACAATTATCTAAAGTTACCCAATTAAAAACTGGATTATCTATGGAAATACAGCTAAATGGCGTTAATCATCCATTAGAAATTCCTGTTTTTGGATTACATAACGCTACGAATATTGGTTTAGCATTCTTAGCGGCACATAGTATAGGAATGCCTATTTTGGCAATTACTAATGCACTCAAAAGTATGCCGCAAATTAGTCATAGATTAGAAGTTCGCAAACAAAATAATTATACAATTATAGATGATGCATATAATGCTAATCCAGATGGATTTAAATCTGCCTTAGAACTCTTGAGTTTTTTACACGAACCACCAGGAAGGCGTATTTTAGTAACCCCAGGTTTAATAGAACTTGGCAAAAAACATGATTCTGAACATTTAATGTTAGGACAAATAGCTGCAAAATATGCAGATATTGTAATAGTTGTTAATTATAAAAGAATTCCGAGTTTTATATCCGGTTTTAAACAAAATGCAGACACACAAGGTACAGTCAAACAAATTATTACTGTATCTTCTTTTAAAGAAGCACAAGATTGGTTAAATAAAAATTCTAAAGAAAAGGATACTATTTTATTAGCTAATGATTTGCCAGATTTATATGAGGGTGGATTAAAAATTTAAGTAATTAAAAACTAAATTAAGAATAATAAGAATATAGGATACTTAAATGCCGGACATTCCAACAAGATATGGTAGTAAAATTCCTGTAGCTACTAAAGGCACTCCAGGTCACGGTGGAGACGGTAAAATACATGGTTTTAAGGTTCCATTTAAAAATCCAAATGGGAAAGGAATATCAACAGAAGATCAAGCGCAGCAGATAATTTCAGATATAGAGGCAATGTTAACATCAAATTCAGATGCTAAAATAGCCATAACTTATTCAGCTAATAATGACCAATCCGCAGGTATTATAGATGCTTATACTAAACCAGGAGGCTATACATTTGACCCAGGAGCAGGTAATCAAGGAGCAGTGTTTACAATTGTAGCACAACAGATCCAAGCGAAAGGATGGAGTGATAAAGTACATATATTACCAATATCTACCTGCTTACATTCAGGTGGAGTAGGGGCAGTGTCGCCACAAATAGTCCAAAGAGATGCGGAAAATATTGCAAAACACTTAGGGGCTGGTTGGGTTACCTTGGGATTGCAAAATCAACATACAACAGGTACGGCTTATTCTGTCGGTGGCGGAATCGCTAATGGTGTTTGGACAGGTTCATTAAAACAGTCTATGGATAATGCCTTAACAGACATGACAAATGGAAAAATTCCTCCACACCTACAAGCCGCTTATAACGCTGGGCACAGCAATCCAAATGGGCTATTAATGCCCAAACAACATGTTGCTGCTCCAAAAGCGCAAACACCATCAACTACAGCGGCATCCCTTAAAGCCCAACCTGTTAAACCATTACCTGCTAAAGTGCCACCTGCGTCTCAACCTACAGACCATGATTCAGAATATACCCCTGAACCACCTAAACCTGCTAATCCTCTTAGTAAAAAATTTGCAGATGTTGCTGAAACATTCCAGTCACCACCAAAACCACCGATTATAGCTGCAAACGACATGAGCCAATATAAATGGGATAAATTTAAAGATAGCAATGATAATTTTCAATTTAAAAAGTTAGATGACAGTTCAGAAGGTTATTTAGGCTCTATAATGTCTAAAACAGCTGATGAACCTTTAGTGAATATTACCAAAACTGGTCTACAATGCCTACAACTTAGCGATCCATCTCAAAAAGAAGAACAAACAAATGCTATTGTTGCCGGATTACAATATATGGCAACCAATCGCACAAAAGATTTTAATGATCCATTAATTATAGAGGCTCGTGGTGATTTTAATGTAGAGCAGTTACAAGCTATAATGAAAAAATTACAAAAAGATAAATCACCAATTTGCTTTCAAGAAAATGTAAAAAATTCACCAGAGATCAAAAAATTAATAACTGAATATAATAGTGAGTATACAAAAACCAATTCACCAACCCCACAACCAACTGTTCCGCCTGAACAACTACCAAGCGAACCCAAAAAAAGCTCAAAACCACACTGAAAAACTCAGCAATAGCCATAAAAAACAATATAAAGCCCGATGAAAATCAGCAATTACACCTAATTCAAAACAATTAAGGCTTGCTTGCTAACAAATTATTTGTATAATAGAAACCTTGCATACATATAAAATTATTAAAAAATAATAACTACATAACTAGAGAGGTTGATTACCATGAAACGTCATAATGACAAACGCATTCGCCTAATTACTGGCGCTGACAAATTATTCCATCAACAAGGAATAAACACCACAACACTTGCAAATATCGCTCAATTAGCTGATGTTCCGCTTGGAAATGTTTATTATTATTTCAAATCTAAAGAATCTATTATATTAGCTGTTATAGAATATCGTTTAAAAACATTACAAGAAGTTTTTGAAGAATTAAACACTATTTCCACACCTAAAGAACGCATTAAAGGTTTGATAGAAAAATTTGTATCTAATAGCGAAGTTATTACCGGTTTTGGTGATCCATTGGGAAGTTTATGCTTAGAACTTAGCAAACAAAGTGGAGAATTACATAAAGCTGCAATTTCTTTAATGCAAATCGTTATTTCTTGGTGCGAAGCTCAATTTAACGAACTAGGTAAGCAATCTACTTCTAAACAGTTAGCGATGCATTTGGTTGCTAGTTTGCAAGGTATTAGTTTATTAACACTTACTTTTAAAAATCCAAATTATTTAAAAGAACATTCAGTGTTTCTAACAAATTGGCTTAATAATTTATAATTGTTTTAGTAACCGTTCGCGTCTCGCAATGATGTGAACGGTCTCCTTATGGAAATCTATATTCCTCCTGGATTGTTCGATTAAATCGTTCACATGGCTTGAGGTAGCTATAGCAAAGCTAAATCTGCGGCACTGATTAAATGGATGCCGCCTTTTTTACTTAACAAATAGGTATTAAGGCATCAAAATGGGTAAATAAACCATTATTAATTAAGGAGCATCCATTTAATCAGTTCCAAGAAAAGTGCCTGAAAAATGGCACTCGGCTTAAATATTTACGCAACAGAGTGTGTATATCCCTATTGAGTTTTGCTAATTAACAGAGTAGTCTGTTATTCGCATAACTGTATAATTGCATTTTAATTTTAGTAGGAGTTTTATTATGCCAGGTATAAATGAAGAAGTTGTAAACGCAATCATAAATAAACCTTGGAGTTTAACTACAGAACGAAAATCAAAACTTAGCAGTGATGATGGTACGTCTGTTATCATAGATTACACACAAACAGATGTTAAGACAGGAAAAGTTCAGCCAGCATCTTGTAATCTTAGTGAATGTCATTGTTGTCCTCCTTTGTCTCGACAAAATCCTTCTTCAGGCGTTAGAGATTTACGTATTGAATTAGAAGATTTAGCCTTTAAGTCTATTAAAGAACATTACTTTGATAAAAATAGTGTAGTAACGATAGGCAGCGTTGGGGGAGATTATTTTGGGATCACTCGTTTATTAGCGAAGCTATATAAAGAAGGTTATACCAAGGTCAATGTTGTAATGCTTGGAAAAACTAGTTTATTTGGAGAATATATGTCTACTTCGGAGATTAGATCTTTATGGAAAGATTTATTTCCTAATATAACTATAAAATTTACTGTTGCTAGTAATAATGAAGGTATACATGCTTCAGGTCCTAAAAAATCTGAGAAAAAAGTAACTACTTTAATAACCCCAATAAATCATATATTTTTATTAATTGAAGACTTGGGAGCAGTTGATGCGAGTAGTACTTATCCATTCACAGTAAATTGGGCAATTAAGGAAGCAGAAGGGATACTACAATGCCAATTGAAAGACGCTTATGCACTTCCTACCATACCTAGTGTACATAGTTATTATGTAGGGCATGCTACAAAGGGTTGTAGCTGTCCAATAGAGTTGGCAGTAAAAGAAAGGCATGATGGTATAAATAGAGATAGTATTGTTGGTGATAAATCAACAGTTTTTCCAGCGGCTAGTAGTAGCAGTAGTACTTATACCCCATATGCTATGGCTAGTAGTAGCGGCAGTAGTACCATCTCATCAGATGAAGCTCTAGCAAGGCAGTTACAGGAAAGCTTGGATAGAGAGTATGCAGAACAATTACAAAAAGAAAAAAATGGCAGAACTTATACGCCTTAACTGTAACATTATAACTCCGGCATTTTTATACTGCGGTCTGTAACTCGCTAGGCTAGCCAGCCCAAACAATACGGTCCTCGTTTAACAGATGCCGAGTTATTTTGCGCACGCTCCGCTCCATAGCTTAATTAGACTATAAATTCTTCAAAAATAAGCCATAAATTTTCCAAAACGCTCGTTTCGCTTTTAAAAACAATCTATCTATTAATACTTTAATTAATGCAGCAATTAAACAATAGCGGATCAACATGATCTGTTTGACGACATAGATTTTAAAAATTTACATGCAGATCATCCTAAAGCTAGTTTATTTTATGGTTCTTACTTTAAAACTTTAACAAATCAGGAGTGCAATATGTTTCTGGCATTATGCATAAAAATAATATAAATTTAGTATAATCAAACTTTAATAAACCCAATTATTCAATGGAGTGAATCAACAATGAAAGTCCCTAATATTGTTTTTGCAATAATGTTATTTACAGTAAATATTTCTTTTGCAGAAATCATAAAAACAAATAATTTTAAAATTATAGAAAAAAATATTCAGGCAACAAATACAGGTACCCTACTTATTTTTGATGTTGATGACGTTCTTTTACAACCTAAAGATCAATTACTTAAATCCAACAACGAAGACTATTTTAAAAAAATTTACCAAAATGTTGAAACTCGGACTAATAAAACCCAAGCTGAAAAGTTATTTAGTCTGATAATGCTTCAACGTAAAATTGAACCAGTTGAAAAACAAATCATTGAACTTGTTAATACTGCTCAAAAAAATGGAATTAAAGTTTTAGCATTAACATTTTGTTCAACAGGAAAATTGGGAACAATAAATTCTCTAGAAGATTGGCGGACCAAAGAGCTAAAAGTTTTAGGATATAATTTTGATAAATCTTGGGGCAAACTTACAAAAAAAAATTTCAATCAATTACCAATAAATGGATCAAATAAGTTTGTTGCATTCCAACAAGGTGTTTTATTTACTGGGGGAGTTTCAAAAGCCGCAGCATTAAATGTTTTTTTAAATTATGCAGATCATAAACCAAAAAAAATTATATTTGTTGACGATAAAAAATATAACCTAGAAATTGTTGAAAAGTTTGCTAATGAGGCGAATATAGAATTTTTAGGTATTGAATATACCTTTGTTCAAGATTCTAAAATAGAACCACTCAATAAAACTAGAGCTAGATTGCAATTGGAAATTTTAGAAAAAGAACATAAGTGGCTTTCGGATCAAGCAACAAATCCAAAAATAATCAATTAGTGATATGTATATTTTTTTATTTTTTTCTCTTGCATAAATCTTGCAACCACATTATCTTGTATTGATACAACAATAAATCAACTATATATTGATATTGCTGGCTAATTATGAATTATTCTTTGGAGTGTTGAAATGTCCATATCTACAAAAGATTTTGAAGCTGTTAATACTAACAATACTAATCAATCTCACAAACTAACTGAATTATTAAAAGTAATAAAACGTGATAGTAGTATTATTTCATTCGATCCTAATAAAATTTCGATAGCAATAACTAAAGCATTTTTAGATGAAGAAGGTCACGAAAGCATCAATTCAACACGCATTCATGACCTTGCAGCTAAATTAACATCAGAAGTATGTAGCTCTTTAAATAGATATTTAAAAATTAATAACAGCGTACATATAGAGGATATTCAAGATCAAGTAGAACTTGTACTGATGCGCAATGGTTTTCATAAAATAGCTCGTTCTTACGTTTTGTACAGAGAAGAACATCGCAAATTACGTGAAACTAAAACTGGGCAAACAAATTCTGTTTCTATAATAAATATAACCACAGAAAATGGAATCAAAGCCCAGCTTGATTTAACAAAAATTGAACAAATAGTCTTCAAAGCTTGCAGCAATTTAGAAAACACTGATCCAAATCTTATTATAAAAGATACTTTAAAAAATTTATTTGATGGCGTTAATATTCAAGATGTATATAAATCACTAATCATGAGTGCTCGCACTTTAATTGAAACCGAACCGAATTATAGTTACGTTGCATCTAGATTGTTATTACATAATATCCAAAAAGAAGTTGCTAAAATATTAAATATTCCAAATGCTGATACTGTCCAACAATTATCTAAATATTATGGGTTAGCTTTAACAAATTCTATTCAATATGGCATTAAACTTGGTAGATTAAATCGACAGCTAAATAATTTCAATTTAGAACAATTAATTAATGCACTAAAGCCAGACCGAGATTTACAATTTAATTATTTAGGTCTACAAACTTTATATGATCGCTATTTTTTACACGACAATGAACTTCGTTATGAATTACCACAAGTTTTCTTTATGCGGGTCGCTATGGGACTTTCTTTAAATGAAAGTAATCCAGAAGAATGTGCTATAGAATTTTACAATCTACTATCTAGTTTCGATTTTATGAGTTCAACTCCTACTTTATTTAATTCCGGCACAGTTAAATCACAACTATCTAGCTGTTATTTAACTACTGTTCCAGATGATTTAAATGATATTTATAGCGCTATCCGTGACAATGCTTTATTACAAAAATTTGCAGGCGGTATAGGTAATGATTGGACTCCAGTTCGTGCTATGAATTCTTGGATTAAAAGTACCAATGGCAAATCACAAGGAGTTATACCATTTTTGAAAGTTGCCAATGATACTGCCGTTGCTGTTAATCAAGGTGGAAAAAGAAAAGGAGCTGTCTGTGCTTACTTAGAAACGTGGCATTTAGATATCGAAGATTTTTTAGAATTACGTAAAAACACTGGCGAAGAAAGACGACGCACTCATGATATGAATACTGCTAATTGGATCCCAGATTTATTTATGAAACGAGTAATGGAGAATAAAGAATGGACTTTATTTTCTCCAGAAGAAGTTCCAGATCTACATGATTTATATGGTAATGCTTTCGAGCATGCGTATGTAGAATATGAAGAGAAAGCTAAATTTGGCCAAATTAAAAACTTCAAACAACTACCAGCAGTTAACTTATGGCGTAAAATGCTAAACATGTTATTTGAAACTGGGCATCCATGGCTAACATTTAAAGATGCTGCTAATCTACGATCACCACAACAACATGCAGGTGTAATTCACAGTTCTAATTTGTGTACAGAAATTACCTTAAATACCTCAATTAATGAAATTGCTGTGTGTAACTTAGGTAGTATTAATTTAGCTCAGCACATATTAAATCAAGAGTTAGATACAAAAAAACTAGAAAAAACAATTAGAACTGCTATTCGGATGCTAGATAATGTTATTGATTCAAATTATTATTCTGTACCACAAGCTAGAAATTCTAATTTAAAACACCGACCTATTGGCCTGGGTATGATGGGTTTTCAAGATGTGTTACATGAACTAAATATTTGTTATGGTTCTATGCAAGCTGTAGAATTTGCCGACTTATCTATGGAATATTTTAGCTATTTTGCAATTTCTGCATCTAGCGATTTAGCTAAAGAACGTGGAACTTACTCAAGTTTTGAAGGATCGTTATGGAGTAAAGGCGTTCTACCTATAGACTCCATTCAATATTTAAACAAATATCGTGGAATGTATTTGAATCAAGACGATACCACAACACTAGATTGGGAATGTTTAAGAGATAAAGTACGTAAGCAAGGTATGCGTAATTCTAATGTAATGGCCATCGCACCAACTGCTACTATTTCTAATATTTGTGGAGTATCTCAGTCGATTGAACCTACATATCAAAATTTATATGTAAAATCTAACTTATCTGGAGAATTTACTGTTGTTAACAAATACCTAGTTGATGATTTGAAAAAATTAGATCTCTGGGATGCAGTTATGCTGAATGACTTGAAATACTTTAATGGTAGTTTACAAAAAATTGATCGCATTCCTTCCAATCTTAAAGAAAAATATGCAACTGCATTTGAAATAGATCCTAACTGGTTAATAGATGCTGCTTCACGCAGGCAAAAATGGATAGATCAAGGACAATCTTTAAATTTATATATGGCAAATCCTTCTGGAAAAAAATTAGATCAAATTTACAAAACTGCTTGGTTAAGAGGGTTAAAAACTACTTATTATTTACGTAGCCTTGGGGCCACTGGCACAGAAAAATCCACAATTGAACGTGGAACTTTAAATGCAGTGGCAATAACTAATTCTTGCAGTATAGATGATTCATCTTGTGAATCCTGTCAATAAAAAAAGGAGACAAAGAATATGAGTAATATATTAACTGAAGAAACTAAAACCGAAAATTTTGGTGCAACTGGTCTAGAAATGATCGAAATGAATGCTGCTAGAATTCAAGTTGATGATAAAAAAATCATTAATTGTCGCGCAGATCTTAATCAATTAGTACCATTTAAATACGAATGGGCATGGGAAAAATATTTAAATGCTTGTGCCAATCACTGGATGCCAAACGAAATCAATATGTCTTTAGATCTTGCATTATGGAAAAGCCGTGATGGCTTAACTGCTGACGAGCGCACCATTATTGAACGCAATTTAGGATTCTTCTCAACTGCCGACTCTTTAGTTGCAAATAATCTAGTGCTAGCCGTATATCGCCATATTACTAACCCAGAATGTAGACAATATTTACTGCGACAAGCATTTGAAGAAGCTTTACATACCCACTCTTATCAGCATGTAGTAGAAAGTTTAGGTATGGATGAAGCAAAAATATTTAATATGTACCGTGAAATTCCATCAGTATCAGAAAAAGCTGTTTGGTCATTACAATTTACTCAAAGCCTTAGTGATCCAACATTTAAAACTGGTACAACCAAAGCTGATCAACGATTGTTACGTGATTTAATTGCATTTTATGTAGTGTTTGAGGGTATATTTTTCTATGTTGGTTTCACCCAAATTTTATCTATGGGTAGGCGGAATAAAATGGTAGGCACCGCTGAACAATTTCAATATATTTTGCGTGATGAATCTATGCATTTAAATTTTGGGATCGACGTTATTAATCAAATCAAAATAGAAAATCCAGATCTTTGGACAGAAAAATTTCAGTTAGAAATTATAGATCTCATAAAACAAGGAGTAGAATTGGAACATAAATATGCACTAGACACTATGCCTAGAGGTATTTTAGGTTTAAATGCTAGTATGTTTAGAGAATATTTAGAATTTATAGCTAATAGACGCTTTTTGCAAATTGGATTAGCTAAACAATATAAAGATGCTATTAATCCATTTCCTTGGATGAGTGAAGTTATTGATCTTAAAAAAGAAAAAAACTTTTTTGAAACACGTGTTACAGAATATCAAACTGGTGGTAGTTTAAACTGGGATTAAATATGGAATGGATTTTAAAAAATTATTTAATGTACATAGCGATGGGTTAACTTTTGCAATTAAGGTTAGCCCAAACGCCAAAAAAAATTATATTAGTAATATTTTTTTAGATCAGAAAAACCAATCGGTTTTAAAAATATATATTACAGCTCCTCCAGAAGATGGTAAAGCTAATGATGCTATTGTAAAATTATTAGCTAAAACCTGGAAATTAAAAAAAAATCAAATAAA
>CAIJNR010000123.1 GCA_903822055.1 uncultured Francisellaceae bacterium
GGGCGGAAACATTAATATTAATAAAGATTCAATATATCTTATAAAAAATGCTATATATTTTCATTAAATTTTTAATTATATAGAAAATTTATGGGTATAAATTTTCGTAGACAATATTGGATAGATCGTCAAGTCCTGGAAAATATAGCAAAAAATATCTAATGATACTGATTGGTTATGCCCTCTACCAGCGTTAGCTGGAGAGGGCTGCGGTAAGCGAGACTTATTAGTTGAGAGTGTTTGGGTGAGGCCTAAATTAGCTTGACCCATATGTGCGTTTGATCTGATTAAATCATTAATCTAGGGCCTGTTTTAGGTTCCTGAAACGCTAAAATATTTTTAAATACTTCCCAATATTTTTGTACCGAGCCATTGTCTGCTAACCAGTCAAACTGTTTACCTTCTTCCATAATTCTATTATGAATTATGTTTTTTGTACAAACAGGGATCTGTTTCCATATGTTTAATGCAAAGTTTATTGTTTTTTCTAAAGATGCTTGATCTTGATCTTTATAAAAAAAACCATTTCCGACCCAATCCACTTCATTGTAGTGAAATGGTACTATAAAATCTTTTAGACCACCAACCCCTGATGTAATACAAATTGAACCGCATGCAAATCCTTCAATAGAGGTTAAACCACATGCTTCGTCATGGGATGGCATAAAGATAAAATCTGCACAAGCACGCATCAGATCTCCATATTGATGTTGTTCTTTCTGGCTAAATGTGATAAATACATTATCTTTCTGTCTGCTGTCTTCCATTATCAATCTAAACACTTCGTCTGTTAACCCTTTACCAATGGCAAAAAATATGGCTCTTTGATTAATAGCTGTAATGGCATTTTTAAAACATTCTACCCCTTTTTCTGGAGAAAATCTTCCAATGTATAGTATAACAGGCAAAGTCGGATCTATTTTCCATGCTGAGCAACGTCCAGGTAATGTAGTAGCTAGCTGTTGTTTAATCGCATTTTTATCAGCAACAATATCTAATGAGTTATGAATCAATTTACCTAATGGACAATATTTTTTATAATCAATACCATTTAAAATACCAACAGATGTTTTAGTGTATTTAGCATTACAAAAAGATCTTTGTAATTGTTTCATTTCAAGAGATTCAGCTATTTGGCTATTACTAGTAGAGCATTCTGTTAAGATGCTTGGTGAGACGGCAATTGTATAATCAGAATAATCCACCCCCATTTTTTTCAATGTGTAAAATTTATCTGGCAATTGTAATCCTATACCTGCTAATTTACTGTTAGAATATGTACCTCGATCTTTGTTGTTTATATGTACTGTATAAACTATTTTTACCGAATTGAATTTATATATTTCTTTCAATAAAACAGCAGACAACGTTGTGTGCCAACCATGTAATTGTATAATTGCAGGTTGCACTATTTCGCTGGTTGAAATAAAAGAAGCAACTGCACTATTGAAGTATTTTAGGCGTTCAATAAAATCTGTGTATGCAGTGTAAATTTGGCATGCTGTGTCAATATCAAATAATTTCCTATACTTGAAAGATGGTTGTACCAAAAAATGTTTATTTTGATCGTCAGTTGTTAAATAGATCAAAGATTCAACTTCTTCGTTGTTATAAATATGAACAACATTGGCAACACAATTTATTGCAGCATCGTTAGTAAACAATTTAGAATAATATGGTGTTATAATGCTTGATTCAAATTTAGTGCCGGATTTGAATTTGTTTTGTGCATTAACTAATTGTGTTGTAACTGTACCTAAACCACCTAAAGTAGCATTTTTATATTCTAGTGCAACGTGCAACACTTTGATAATCGGAAATTCCAAAACAATATGTGGAGTTGATGATGTTGCGGTTTTTAGGGTTTTATCATATAACTGTAAATAGTATTTTACAGGGGTTCCTTTCCAATCAAACTTTGCTGCATCTTTATGTAATCTGGATAATAATAAATTTACTGTTTGTTCTTTTCGCCAAGCAATATATTTATCGTATGCAGTTGTTATTGTTTGTTTTAAATTTTCTGGTCCATCGACATTGTCATCATGATACATAAAACCGGTTCCATTTTCCGGATTGTCGATTAACGACAAAATAGTATCAGGTAATCCTTGTACATCAGATGTAATAGGAATAGAAAAATTTGTCATGGATTCCATAGGAATGCAACCACAAGCTTCTTTATGAGATGGTACTATGGTAAATTCGCAGGCAGCACGAAAATATTTACCTACTAAATCTTGTTCTTGTTTGGTGTCGATGACTACTACATTTTTTTTTAATTTTAAACTGTTTATTATTTCTAAAATAGGATCTTGAGTATTACTTGATACATAACAACCCATAACAATCAAATTGCCATGAAAACTTGAAATGGCATCTAATGCATGTGGTAACATATCAATTCCTTTTTCTTGACCAAACCTACCTATATATAAAAACCACATGGTGTCTTCTGAACTGTTTAATTGCGAATATTTAGCAGACAAAAAATTTTTAATTTTTTGTCTGCTATCCACAATAGAACTTGGTGTGTTAGTTGTTATAGCATAATCCTCTAGATTTTCCGGCATTGTTGCGTCGTATTCTCGAGTTACTATACCATTAGTAATTCCTTGAAAGCGTTCGTTGCGATGTAAGGTGTTGAAAATTAAACCTAATCCAAAATCTTTGCCAGTTAGAGCATCATTAGCCACACTTTTAGAAACCATAGTTACTTGATCGGCATATTGTAAACCAAGGTACATTTGATTTAGATGCTTATGATCTATTAAAAATTTTGAATCTAATGGTAACCCTACAGATTGTAGAGTATCAACAATCTCTCTTTTACCAACTAACAATCCTTGTTCATTAGATAATAAATGAACAGTTGAAATAATTTTTGGTATAGACTTTAGTTGTAAATTAGAATTGCTTTTTATCCAATTTAATTGTTCAAATTCTTTAATTAAACATATGGATAACGATGTATGCCAAGTATGAGTGTGGACTATATCAAAACTTGGAATGTTTGGGGTAGATATTCTTATGAAAGATGATATTGCTCCATTAAAATATTCTAATCTGTTTTGTGGTTCGGATTCATTAAATGCTTGATAAATATTTTGTGCATTACCAACATTAAATATTTGTTCAACAGGAGAATTTATATTTGGTTTAATAAGATAATGTTGAATGGTAGTAATATTTTTAATTTTTGAATTTTCAACACGAAAAATTAACGAAGTGTGTAAAATTTTTTTATATATGTGGTTTATTGTAGCTAATTGTTCGAGCTTGAAATCTGGATTATGTTGAATAAAATCATAATATGGGGTAATAACTGAAATGTTAACACCATTTTCTTCTAGTGCTGGTAGTAAACCATTCATTACGGTCTTTAATCCACCAATGCCATATTGATATTCTAACGATACATGTAAAACTGTATGCATATAAGCATCCTTTTAAAAAGCTACTATTATTAAATAAATAATAGAATAATTTTGTTATATTATTGTTATGTAAGGGAGATTATATAATGTTTCAAGATCTAGGATCTGCAGAAGAACACAAAGATAGTATAGCTGGTACTATGCGTAGTGCTGTGGTATGTCTGCATATGTTGTTGAAAATGAAAAACAATGGTGTTGCTGGTGCTTTGTTTGAAAAAGAATTATTTAGCAATCCTAATTTAAGTGTTTTGGATAATTCTGGACAAAGAGATTTCATTGGTCTTAGTCATGAAGTTGCAAAAGATGATTTTATTGTAGAAAATTTATCTGAAATATTATTTAATGAAAAGTGTGATGGTTTTATCCAAAAATTTATTGGAGAATTACATGCTAATGAGTTAAAAGATGATGCAGAGTGTTTTGTTGAACGTCTTGGGATAGCTCGTAGCTTACCAGTAGAAACCAAAAATCAAGTTAGAGGTATTATAACTGCTTTAAAAACAGGGACAGGGCAGTTGTTTGATTGGATCTTTTCTTCTTTTATGGAAAATGAACATAGTACAACTCAATGTGCATTTATGGAATTAATTAGCAGTTATTTCCCAGTTATAGCTAATATGCATCATTCTCATGCAACCCAAAATCCTTTGAATGTTAATTGTTATGGTGTCCATCATTCTAGAGATATATCATATGCATATTTGTGGGGAGATATTCCTGATGGTCAAGAAACTCCAGAACAACTAGAATTAGTTACCAAAAGGATTGAATTTATACAAGCATTTAAAGCTGGTATTTTAGATCAAAAAGAAAAAGATTGGGTTTGGAAGTTCAAAGAACCAGAAGCTAAATGTTCTTTAGAGGAAATTAATACAATGTTAGCGTTTTCCGCTAAATTTCCAGTTCACGATTTTAGTGAACAGTTGTCTTTGACATTAGATGTTATGGATGATCCGATAGTTGATGCTTTCAAGGGGAAACTTAATAAATCACAATTAAAATTAAAGCAATGTTAGGGGCTGGGATGTGTGTTATTATTTTCTTTTATTGAAAAATATAAATTTAACAAAGAAAATTTAAATTATATTAACAATAATGGAGTAACACCATTAACTATTGCAATAGCAGAAAATCAAGAAGATGTAGTGCTGGCATTGCTTGAATTAAATGCAAATCCGCTTATAGAAAATGTTCATGGTAATAGCCCGTTAACTTTGTCTTTGCAACAACCATGGTCTTTAAAAATTATTAAACCTGCAATAGTCAATCAAACTTGTCCAACATTTAATTGTAAAGTTAATGAAAATTTTTATTATAACAACAAGACATATATAATAACAAAAATTTTACAAGGTGGATCATGTTCTTTAGCAGCTGTTGAAATACAAAATCGTCATACTTTGGAAAAATATTTTGCTAAAATAAAGTCCTGTTTTGGTGGTTTGGAAATTAGAAATTATATTTTTTTAGAGCAATATGTAGATTTGTTCATGATTGAAAAATTGATTTTATATAACAACAAACAAGAAGCTATTAATATTATTGAAAATGTTTATTGTCTAATACAAAAAATTGTTCCTGGAGAAACTTTAAGTGTTGCGCTTACCTCTGCACAATCAGCTGACGAAAAACAATTTATCATAATTTCAGCAATAAAATCTTTGTGTGAGTTACATGCTAAAGGGTGCGTTCATAATGATGCATTGCCTGGCAATTGTTTTTGGGGAAAAGAAACGCGAACTGTGACGTTTATAGATTATGATGTTATGCGTACTTTAGCTGATTTTAATAGAGTAGAACAATATGATTGGGAAGAAGCAGAGTATCTTGATTTAAATCGTTTAATTATTGGAGATAAAACAGTTCAAGGTGGTGTAGTATCGTATGGGTTAATGTATTATACAGAAAATATGAAAAATATTTTAGAAAACTTTGATAGTTCTGTATTAGATCCTAAAATTAAAAATAGATTAATTTATTGCTTTTTCTAAGGATTCTGCTTTAGCTTTAGCTTTTTGATCACCTTGCGTAGCCGCCTTTTTATAATATTTGATTGCTTGAAATCTGTCTTTAGTAACTCCAAAACCATATTCATATAACAATCCAAGAATAAATTGAGCCTTAGGGGAACCTTGATCTGCTAATCGTTTAAGTAATTCTATTGGCTTGATTTTCTCATTATTATTTGTAGTTTCATGTCCATTTATTAAATCCATATGTTTTTGTACATTATCTAAGCTTTCTTGGCTGGTTATTCCTAGATGTTTTTCCATGTTTTCCAGATCTTTTTGATGAGTTTGTTCGTCAGGAATTAATTGTTGATTGATGCCTGTTCCAATTCCCAATATTTGAGCAAAACTAAATTTAGCATTAGCTGACGATTTATTGGTGGTTGGTGAGTTGTTGCTGCTTGATGATTGATTAGGAGTTGAGATATTGTTAGCGTTTAGGAACAGCTCTACTGGTTTCATGTAAGAATTTTTATCGATATTTTGCCCTATAAAAATTCCTATACTTAATATGGATAATGTTTTGAATAGTTTTTTGATCATAAATTTATACTTAATATATATTAATATAGAATGAATCTTGCAATCTAACTGTTAGTTGCGGTTATTATTAAAATTATAGTAAGTATTGGACTATTATCAATTTTTTATGTAAGCACCGGGTGGATGCTTTTAATAAAAGAGGCTAAAAATTTAAATGATTATAAAATTTTATGTTTTCTTAAGTTTATTATTGCATTCTGTTATCACAATAGGGGCCACTATGGGGATCAAATTAAATATTAAAGAGTTTTCTGATCAAGAAAGAATACCAAAAATATTTACTTGTGATGGTAGCAATCGTATTCCAACAATTAGTTGGGTAAATATACCAAAGAATACAGTTTCTTTGGTATTTATTATGGATGATCCTGATGCCCCAATGGGGACCTGGGATCATTGGGTAGTATTCAATATTCCAGTTACTGTTACCGAATTAAGTCAAGAACATCCATTACCATCTGGCGCTTTAAATGGTAAAAATAGTGGTGGAACACTTAATTATGTGGCTCCTTGTCCACCGGATCGTGAACATCGATACTTTTTTACTATTTATGCATTAGATATAAAACTAAATTTACCAACAGGTTCTAATAAATCACAAATATTAGATGCAATTAAAACTCACATATTAGAACAAGCAACGATTGTAGGGCTTTATGAAAGAATTAGATGAATTAGATAAACAAATTAAACTTTTTTTTAATTCAGAAGCATTTGGTGTGATTGGTGCGTCTGCAAATAGAGATAAGTATGGCAATAAAGTAGTTAGGTGTTATTTACAACATCAAAAAAAAATTTATCCAGTTCATGCTAACGAAAAAATTATAGAGGGTTTAAATTGTATAAGTAAATTAGACGAACTTCCTGAACAAGTTAAAAGTATTTCTATTATTACTCCTCCTAAAGTAACAGAAAAAATAGTTAAACAAGCTATTGCCAAAGGTATTAAAAATATATGGATGCAGCCAGGAGCTGAAGATCCTAATGCTGTGCTTGAATGTAAAAAAAACAATATTAATATAATTTCTGGTGGGCCATGTATGTTAGTAACATTAGGATATAAAGAATAAAGTTATAGATTATTTTTGCTGGGGTTAATTAAATATTTTAGCGTTTAAAACCAGTATTAGTTTTTTTATGTGCGATTTCACTTGCGTTGGCAGATAATTCTGCTGCAGGGTTTGTAGGCTGTTGTTGCCCACTAGTGTCTGGTGGCTTTTGTGGATCTCTATAGCTTGCATGTAAATCTGCTAATTTATTAAAAGGTTCTTTAGTTTGTTTGGAAGAAAATATGACTGGACTTGATGTTAATTTATCATCACCTTCATTTTCTAATTTAGTCGCTTTTTTCTTTTTTACTAAAGATTTTATTTTATCAAATATGCCAACTGTAGTTACAGTAGCTACTGTAGCAGCCGCAGCCGCTGCTATAATATGTACTGTAGTTCCGGCTCCTATTATAGCTGCTGTTGCAGTAGTAGCTGCCGATGCAATTGTTGCACCTGCGGTAATTAAAAAAGCGTGGCCAGTCGAAACTACTGGCGCAAGTGCTGCTACAAATCCCAAAGAATGCCCTGCAATTGCAACTGAAGATACTGCTGCGAGTGCTGGTGGGCCTATTCCAGTTATTACTCCTAGTGCTATAGTTCCTGCTATAGCAGAACCTACTACAACTTTGCTTAAACCAATACCAACGTCTTTTATTCCTGAGGTTAATAAATTCTTTGCAGTTTGTCTATAAGTACCATTCGGTCCTTGATTAACTAAAGAAACTACACCAACCAATGCTCCTGCTACAGTTTCAGCAACCCCTACAATAGTTTGCACACCACCACCTATTATTCCAGCAGTAATTGCTCCAACACCAGCGGTGACAGTGGTAGCAACAGCGCTAACTGCACCTATAACTATCGAACCTAACACTCGTGGTAAAAATAACCCTATTCTCGAAATCCAACTTTCTTCTTCGTCAGTATTCCATAACCGCTTTAGTGCACCTACAGTGGTTTTGCCAATGGTTTGTACACCATTCCATACGTTAGCTACACTAAATGGATTATATTTTCTCCATCGTTGTGGCCACTTATTTTGTTCAGAATCATTGTCTATATTGTTTGGCATATATTTTATGGACTTATATTAAATTATAAAAGTTCATGAATGTTTGCATATTCATCATATTGTTATCCCAAAACACCTGATATTTATACTAGATTTAATATAAAAACAATTAAAAAAAATAATATATGCCACACGAAAATCTTTATATTCATCAATTGTTAATAAATTATATGAACCAAAGATTATACCAAGTGCCATCGAATGGTATTTGCTTAGGGATAGCGTCTATGGGGATACAAGCGTTGTTACTTGATGATCATGAATTGCAAAAATTTTGTGAACGTTTGAGCAATATTGTTTCACAATTATCTGTTCATAAATTTGAACATTTACATCTTGTGGTATTTAATCCAGCAGAACAAAAAGATATTGATATATTTTTTGAAGGTGTTTTGTTATATCAAATGGCATATAAGTATAACAAAATACTAACAACAGAACCAAACGTTAATCTTACAATAACTAATTATCGTTCATTAGTGTTTAAATTAGTTAAGCCTAAAAATCTAGATAATAAAGGTATGTTCACGTTGCTTACTATTTTAGGTTGTTATAGTTATCCAGAAATAGAAAAATTTTTAAATATTTTAAAAACAACCATAACAAAAATATTATCGGAAGATTCTGTTGGTTTAATGTTGTATATCCATAATCATATTATTGCATTAGGTTATCATTGTATAAATAATACCTGGACAATTATTGATGCTAACATGTTGTATATTTTAGATCATGCATATTCTTGTCACGACACTGCTAAATTATTGATTCAAGCATTCGCTATGGTTAAAACTTCAATAATAGATGAAATTAAGATTACATTTTCAACAGAATTAATTCTTGCTATATCTAATCATTTAGATGGGGTTAAATTATCGGCCGAAATACAAGATAAATTTATACTTGAATTAAGTGATAATGATGAATGGAAAAAAATTCATCAAGTAACAGCAGATAAACTTGGTAGCACTAACGACGGTGGTTCTTGGCTGTTTATGGCAGCTAAAGATGGTAAATTAGAAGTAGTTAATCAATTAATTCAGGCTAAAGCTGATGTTAATTTACAAAAAGATCACAACGGTACAACGCCTTTATGGGCAGCAATACAGGGAAATCACTTAGGAGTAGTAATTGCATTGTTAGACGCTCATGCTAACGCGAATATTTCCAATCAGCTTACCGGTACAACACCTTTAATTATTGCTGCACAAAATAATTATACAGACATCCTTGATGTATTATTAGAGGCGGAAGCATATGTAGATCACCAAAACCATATAGGTATCACTGCATTATTAGTAGCTGTTCAAAACAATCATCTTGAATCAACTAAATTGTTAATTAAGGCTGAAGCGAATGTTAATTTAACTGCCAATAATAATATAACACCTTTGCGAATGGCTATAGAGAAAAATAACTATAAAATAGTTGAAGAGTTAATGAAAGCTAGAGCTAAACTGGACAATCGTATTTTAGAAAGTACCGATACAGTGGGTTTTAGCAAAGAAGAAAATATTGGAGATGATTTTTCTATGTACGATAGTCGTGATTTTGAAGGTTTTTGTGCTAATAAGCCAATTGATTTCCGTGGTAGCAAGGCAGTTCTTAGATGTTTGTGCTGATGTTGTCATAGTTTTTTAAGATATTATACATCTTTTTTTATGATTAATTTTTGCAGCTTGTTTTAGCGTTGGTAAATTGGGTAATATTGAATTTTTCCTTGGTTCTGGCTCTTGGTGTTTTTTTATTATTGATTTTGGCGTATGTTCTTCCCAAGCTTGAGAGGACAAACTTGAAGAAGAAGTAGAGATACTAGGATAAAGACTAAAAGTAACAAATTTTTTTTGACGTTCTTTGTGTGAGTTTTTAGAAGACATGGTTTCCTCGTTATGATCATCATAATCAGAAGATAGCGTTATAGAGCTTGGTGCATGGAACATGCTGCCGAGATCTGGATCGTGGGTATGGGTATATAATTGTTCTTGTTCCACATTAGATCGTTCACCATTATTTAATAAAATATTATGAATCACTACGTCAAATAATGGATTTGCTTTATAAGATTTTATTAAATAATCATTGGTGCCGCATTGCATTGTAAGATGTTTTATTTTTAGATCAGTAGTTGGATCATGTTTCTCTAATCTAGTAAGATTTATCAATCCAATAATTGGAGTATAACATTTTAATAATATATCTTTTTTGCGAATTTCTTTAATTATTTCTTCAATATGATCGGCGTTTTGTATTTTTAGTTCGATAAGAATCAAAGCAAAAATATTTTGTGCATGTTGTGTTAATATGCTTGTTCTATCGGATGCTGTGTAACAAATGTATTTAGCATGGTTTAACTGATTGAGCAAAAAGGCTCGATGTATTTGATCGGTTTCCATGATCAAAATTTTTCTCCCTTTTATCTCATCTGGTGGAAGCGAAGGTCTTCTTTTATAGCGTAATGTTTTTATTCGAATACATTTCGATAGATCTTCACCATTTAAATAGCAACTCTTGATAGAAAACAAAATTTGTGTATCTTGCTCCGACAGTTGTTCTAGTTGAATAGTTCCACCCATTAATTGTACTATTTTTTGGCTTAAAGAAAGATTAAGTTGAGATTCAGTATATTTTAGATTAGCGTGCAACATCCCAAGATCTGTATATTTAATTACAAAATTAATAATAATTTCTTTTGGTTTGGTTGAATTAACACCTAAATTAGGCTCGATATTGCTAGCAAATATAATACTACCATGATTAGTATGTTTAATTATGCTAGACATTAAATATGTAATAAGTTGCGACAATTTGGTTATGTCTATTTTAATCCATACATTATTTCTAGGTAGTTCTAATATTAGCTGTATGTTTTTTTGTTTAATTGTAGAAGCACAGATCTCAAGAGAATTTTTAATAGTTTCGGTTAATTCGCAAGGTTCCAGTTGTTGGGTTGTTAATTCCAGATTATCTGCAAAATGATTTTCTTCTAATCCATGTTTGGTGGTATGAAACATATATCTATATATCTCTAAGCGAGGAATATCACACAATACTACTTAATCTTTAAGGTGGATGGAAGAGAAATTAATTGTTTTACATACACAATTAAGTGCCACCCAATGTTCAGTTTGTTAAGCGGTCAAATGATGTTGCTTAATTAAATAGTCTATCCTTCATTAAAAGAGATATTTATATAAATTAATAATGTGTATTAGATAGCTCAATAGAGCTAAAAGTATCAATTTAAATTATTTATAGTTATGGACAAATATTATGCCAAAAGATGAAGAACTAGTTAAAGCTGCGCTCAAAAAAAGATTAGAGGATAAGAGTAGTGCTCCAGTAAAACTTTCTGAATTTTTAGATTCAAGAGATTTAACTTCGCAAGGCACAGAATCATCTTTCAAATTAAGCGACTTAAAAGACTTTTTAGGTTTGGCCCATAAAGATGATCTAAGTAAAGTTGCAGCTAACATCCAAGATCTCAATAAAATGAACGCCAATAAATTAACACAATTGTTGCGTGCATCTGCGGAGTTGTTTTATACACAGCAAGATGACATTGGATCGTCGGTCAACGTATATAGAAGTGCTATTCATGCCTTGTTGTTAAAAACTATTGAGAAAACATTAGAAGAATCCAAAAAATCAGGTTTATCTTTAGCTGATACAATCAAAAAAATTAACACCATAACAGAGATGGTGGAACCAGAACCAGGACAACATCAAGATATTAATTTATTAAATGATTTTTCTGCATACCAAGATCCTTTTAAACAATCAATACAAGATCTAATGTTTAAATTCTTTTATCCAAAACCAATCGGAACGCCAGGAAAGCCTGTAGACATATTAAAAGAAAGATTAGAACATGCTGATGACATGATGGCACTGCATAAATTATGTTTTGATAAATTAAAAATAGGTAAACAAGATAGAGATCTTCATATAGACAGGTTGTTAAGTAAAAAGAAGAAACTTGAGCATGATCTGGAAGCAATTCAAAGAGAAACTCCAGAAGATAAAGAAAAATTTTTAAGTGATAACGGCATATCTGCTGACAGATCATCAGAAATAAAAGACGATTTTTTAAAAGATAGAGAAACTACATTAAAACTACAATTGGAAGTTGTTCGTAACCATTTGCGAGCACTGCATACAAAAGAGGTTATAAGTCTAAGTCCTGAGGAACAACTAGACGCCAAACCAAAAGATGATGCGCCGACAATAGATACAACTAGTTCTGCTACAGTAGCAGTTGATACCACACAAAGTGGACAACCAAAACAAAGTGAACAACTAGAAGCACAGTATAAAGCAGCTAAACATCAATATAAAAAACAAATCGCTAAAATTGAACAAGATCAAAAAGACCAAGCAAACGAGATTCAAGCACTAGGTTTTATTTCTAAAATATATGATGAAATTTCCAATAAAGCATCCATGCCTTCTGGAACTCGCGATGTTTTTTTTGGTGCTGGTAATTCAGGACCATATGCTGCAAAACACAAAGAATCTTTAATAAGACAACGAGATCATTTACTAAGCACTACAGTAAACGAACAACTAAAACAACAAATTACTGCTCATTTTCAAGGTGCTATAGATGCAATGGCAAAGGTTGCATATTGTTCGGTTTATGGTAATGCACAACCTAATTCTACTGGCAAATTAAAACCTGAGATTGTTACTAAAAACAAGGACATAAAAGCTTTATTAGTTAAATCACAACAAATCTTAGGGCAAACAAATTTGCAACACGACAATATGAAGGATTCATATAGCACGCAAGAAGCTGCATTAAAAAAACAAATACTCAAAGCACAAGACAAGGAAGGTGCGGCAGAGAAATCGGCTAAGCGTAAAAGAAGGATGCAGGCTGAAAAAGGAGCAAAACAAAGTGCCGCAAGCCAACTGCTACAAGATAGTAAATGGGAAGATAGAATACCAAGTGGTTTACTTAGTGCAGCAGATTATGACCATTATGTACAGCTTATTAAGAAAGAAATAAATGATCCAGTAAATGCTGGTAAAACACAAATAAAAATACTCGCATCCACATATGACGATAAACTAAAAGATTCAGAAGGACCGCTTGCTAACACTATTTCATGGAGACAAATGTACGATGTAACAATCGACAAAGAAACCGGCCAATGTATATTATCTTTTCAAATGTGTAGGGGTACTTCTACAGAATCATTAGGAATTTCTAAGGGTAATTTTGGTGACGTAGCTTTTGGGTTTGAGTTGTTTACCGGCAAATGTTTTGCAGTTAAGCAAGAAAACACTATGTTTCAGGGGGTCAACTCAAAGGTGGCAATTTTAGGTAGCTTAACTCGCGATGCTCAAGATACCAAAGAAAGAGGACAAGAAGATCTGGTTACTCGTGAATCTGGACTTAGTGATTTCCAATCCATGGAACCACATAAAATCAACTTTGAACAATTATTGAATGAAATGTTACGTGAACACCCTTATGCATCCGAACATATAAGAGACAAATTAAAAGACAGAATGTTACGTCATGATAAAGAAGGAAATGTTTTAGAACCTCCTCCTGATCAAGATGGTAATATATCTTATGACGAATGTTGGACTATTCAAGAATTATTACGTAGTAAAGAAGATTTTAAAGACGAAATTATTAAAGAAGTTAATGAAGCATTTAAAAGAGAAATGGCTGCGTGTGCCAGCGATGTAGCAAAAATAGAAGAAAAAACAGGTGAAAACCCAGAAGACAAAACATATGAAGTAACAGAAAAAACTAGTGGTAATTCAGAATTTTACGAAATTTTAAATAAAATTAGATCTGTAAAAGAACAAACATCAGAACAACCTGTAGATCAAACAGTACCAGCAGGTGTTATAGTCGTAGAAACTGCAAAATTTAAACAAATTAAAGATGTTCTTAAAGAAGATCTTAAAAAACGTTTTGATAAAGGTGTGGGTTATTTAGAGGGATTAGTAGATTTAAAGGATAAAAAAATAATTCATGGGGATATAAAGCCTAAGAATTTTAAAGGTGGTAGCTTTTTTGATTTTGGTACATCGTGGTTAGAAGGGCAAATAGCAGAAAATGACAAAAAAGGTAAAAAAAGCGATCCTAGCGTAGGCACTATGGATTCCGTACGATTAGGTACTGTGGAATTTATGCCGCCAGAATATGTGTTTGCGAAGACGGTTAATCATTTTGACGAAATGAAAAAAGTTGATCCAGCTACACAAGAAAAAGATACTGCTCATGAAAAAGATAAAGATGGCAAGGTTGTTGTTAAAGTTACATATGAAGGTGATATTTATTCGGCCGGGGTATCTTTATTTAATTACACCGATTTAGAAACATATAAAAAAGCTTTTGAATGGCATAACCCTAACCCTGGCACCAAGTTTTTTTATACAGATGCGCAAATGGCAGATGATAGCCCATTAATTAAATGGGTGGATGGTAGAAAATATATTAGAATTTGGGATGACTCTAAAGCGGAAGCTTCAGGGCTGGAATTGTTAGAAGAATTGTCTGTATTAAAGGATAAGGACGACAAATTTAAAGATTTGCACGATCAATTGGAAAAACTTTTTCAAGAGATGTGCCATTGGGATTATAAGAAAAGAACAAAGTCAGCTGAAGTCGCATTAACACAGTTTGTAGATATTCGCAATAGATATTTAAATTTGTTAAAAGATGTTAAAGATACAAAAAGTTTAGATGAATTATTGCAAGCAGCCAAAGAAGAATTGAACGAACCAAAAAAAATATGGTTGTTAAAGAATGAAGTTGAAGTTGAAGGGGAAAATAAATCGTTAATTCTTGCTGTAGTAAGCGAATATTTCGATTATCAAAACGCTAAAATTCAAGAGGCCATTACAAAATTGTCGGCAGATGGAATTTCCGATGCGTTAGTGTTGTTTGATCCTAATTTGCGAGCTACAGATAGTCCATTATTAACAGCTGTTGAAAAAGATAAAACAAAAATATTTCAAGTGTTGTTGGAAAAACTAAAATACGAGGATGTAAAAGAAATATTGTCTAGCGTAGATAATATTCATCGTGATATAATATATATTGCCGCTAAAAAAAATAATTTAGAAATATTAAAATCTATTTTCGAAAAATTAAAACCAGAAGATGCTCAATTAAAAATCGATTTAATTCTTGGTAACGCAGCAAATAAATCTGAACTGTTGGGAGGTGGAGAAACAGGATATAACCTTTTAGAATGGGCTTCGTATCATAAAAATATACCTATGTTAGAATTTCTTACAGCTCAATTAAATGAATCTTTGAAGAATGTTAAGCCAGTTAAAAAAGAAGATGAGAAAGAAAAACATTTGTTATTGTCTTCACAAAAAGCATATGAACAAACAGGCACTTTAAATGTTCCAACAACCAAGGTGGACGTTGCAGAATCTATTTTCCATTCAGTGGCATATAGTAACGATATAAAGCAATTTATAGTTCTTTGTAACTTGTTTAATAAAACTGGAAACACATATAAAACATTAAATGATATTCCAATAGAGATTTTTCTTAAATTAAGTAAAGACGAATGTCGTGACGCTCAAGGGCTTACCCCGTTTGCGTTGTTTTTTTCAAAAAACGAACAATTTGTTGATGCAGTATTTTCTAAAAGCACAGGTAATGCTGCTGTAACCGCACTAAATTCAGTTCTTAATAAACAAAATGTATCATCCGCAATTAGTCCTATACAATTAGCTTTTATTGAAAATGATAATCAAATATTGGAAAAAATACTTACCCAAACTACAAATAACATTTTTGATCTAAAAGATTCGGTTGGTAACACTCCACTTCATTATTTAGTTAAACATGGAAATTTAACTATTATAAAAAAAATCGTTGATGCATTAAGTAAAGTTGGTGATTACGATAAAAAACATGGCGCACAAAAAAAAGCTTTTATTGCAGCATTAACTACTCCAAACAAAAACAACATTACTCCATTAGCAGCTTTAATTATTAGAGATGATTCTAAACAACGTGTCAATGATCAAAATATCTTTAATCAATTAATGAGAATGGTTCCGCCTGGTTCTCAAAATAGTCAAGCTATGGGGTTTGCACGTATAGATGCTTTGGACTCCAGCCAAACAGTAACCAACAGTGATGAAATTGATTATAAAAACAAACTGTTTGCTATAGCTGTAAAAAACAAAAAATTTGACATTGCTGTACAAATTATAGATGCGAGTGATTCTTTACCTAAAAATGATATTTTTAAAGCGTTTTTTATTCAATTACAGGGTGTGGCAGATAGTAACGATGTATCTAAAAATGTTTTCCACTATATATTCGAAGACAAATTATCAGATGTCGTTTTTAAAAATATTTCTGCAAAACTTGTTAAATATATAACTGCTGCTCCAGATTCTGATCTAAAAATGATCGAAAGCATCATTTTAATGTTTTCTAGCGCAACACAAGTTGGCAACACTCCATTTTCTCTTGCAATTCAATCTGGACAACATCAAGAAATAGTTAAATTATTAACAAATAAAGCTGTAGATGGTTGGTCGCAAGCAAAACAAAAAGTATGGTATCAGTCTATTGAAACAATATTGCTAACTCCGTGCGAAGGAGAGGATAGCTTGTTAGCATATGCTTTACAATCAGGCAAGCATGAAGATTTCATTAACAAGGTGTTGCTACCTATTTTTCTGAGAATGCTTAAAGCCGATCGAGATATAAGTAGTATTATAGGTAAAATTAAATATTGCATAGAATATTCTTCATTACCAGAAGGGTGTGCAGACTTGTTAACTGGAAAAATTATTGCAGAATATGATAAATATAACGAATCTAAAGGCGCGCAACAAGAATTAGAAGCAAAAATAGCTGAATTAGAAAGTAAAGTTGCCACATCAATGCGAGAGTTGGGAATTGTTAAGCATAATGAAGATAATAACACTGTATTTGCAACAGCAGTAGCTGTATCTGAAAAAGTGCAAGAAATAATAAATGTATTAACGGCACAATCCCACTTAAAACTTAAAGAGATAACAGAAAGTCGGAAGGGGTTAGATAAAAAAATATTAGAACTTATAAGCGTACACACTAAGAACTATTTGCTTGCAGCGCAAGGTGTTAAAGATGAATTGTCTGAAAAGAAAGCTTTATATAGGGATGTTAAGTGGTTGTTTCCTGAAAAAGAACAATCGATGCTCGATACGATCCAGCAATGTGATGCTGTTATAGCGTTAGCCGCAGATGAACCATCGCAAGAAAAAATGTTTGAAATGTTTGCTTTGTATAAAGAAATAACAGAAACATCTAGCAAATTAAAGGAGATCGTTGTTATACCAGCAAACGTAACTAAAGTTGCTAATATGAGACTTTGTAAAGCAGTTGATGCTTTTCAAGAAACCATTAAAAACTCTAGTGCGATTATAGATAAATGTGACGAGATAGATAAGCTTTTAGCAAATACACCATTGGATGTTCACCAAAAACTTAATTTGAAACAATATTATGCTGTACGTAGTGTAATTGAACAAAGTTTTTTGAATGGTTTGTTACAAACAAATAAACAACCAACTATAAAAGAACTGGAAACAACTATTGGTGAAATTGAAAGTGCACAAAAATTACTGACTACACCTGGTGTAATGACACCATTAAATACAATATATACAAGACTTTTAGGAATCGAGACAGAGAACGATACGTTGATTGCTGGAAAGTTGGGAAAAATCAGAGCAGAGATTGCTGCTGCAACGACAAGTTTTAATGGTTATTTTGATAAAATTAAACCACCAGCTTCTAAAGAACCAGCGGTTAAAGATTCACTGGAAGCTATTAATCGATTAGTTGACAAATTGTGGAGTTCAATTGTATTAGATGAAAAAATACTAAACAAACAAAATTTATTAACGTTGCCTGCATATAGCTCGTGTATGGAATCAATTGTTGCACATTGTGTTGCTATATATGAAAAAAGCAAGGGAGGTGTGGTTGCTAATATTAATCAATTAATCAATGATTCTATTAACAAATTTCAACAAGACATTTTTAATAAAATTAGTAGTGATAGCGGTTTATCTGCAGAACAACGTGTCACATTATTAAAGGAGATATCAGATTTAGGGGCGCGTTTTCCAGAGTTTAGCAGTTGGATTGATTTTGATAAAGATGTTGCAGCTCAGATTGCTGCGTTAATTAAAAAAACTCAACAAGAAATTGATAAAGAAGTTCAATTCAAACAAGAAAGTGATTCCAAACTAGAAAAAGATATTGCTAAATATAAAGAAATATTTCAAAAAAGAGGAGAGGTTCCAGCTTTTGCTTCGAGGGAGCAAATGGAAGAATACAAAACAAAGCTTGAATCACGAGAAGCTGCAGCACTAGAGGAGCTTAAAGAAATAAAAACCCGTGGTAATTATGATGCGGTAGTTGGAACTCCTGGTGTACAGCAAAAAATAATTAGTGAAGCTTTAGCAGTTGTAAGAACAGCTGTTGATGGTGAAGGTGAGGAAGGTGTTGCAAAACGAGCAGAGCTTGAAAAACTATTGCTAGCGGAACAATCAAAATTAGCTTTAGCAGAACAACAACGAAAAGATGCGGCAATGAAGTTGATGCAGAATTTTGCACGAGCTAGGGTTTCGGCTGGAGTAGCTGGAAAGTTAAAGCAAACTCAACAACAAGCACGAGAAGCTGCAGCATTAGAGGAGCTTAAAGAAATAAAAACCCGTGGTAATTATGATGCGGTAGTTGGAACTTCTGGTGCACAGCAACAAATAATTAGTGAAGCTTTAGCAGTTGTAAGGACAGCTGTTGCTAATGAA
>CAIJNR010000124.1 GCA_903822055.1 uncultured Francisellaceae bacterium
TAATGGTTTTACTTTTTCTTGATTTAATAAAATTACCGAATTTAATTCAATAAATAATTCTTCTGGTAATTTTTGTCTTGCCTCACCCAGTGAAGAGCTGGACAATGGAGAATTTTGATAGGTTTTTAATTCCTGGTTTTCCCACAGTTCATTTAATATACTTTTATATCCTTGTTTGTTTTTACTTAAAACTAACTTAAATATAAACAATACTAATAGATGGGTATCTATAATTCTTTTTCTAGTTTGCCATTTGTTATCAAAAGTTGTGCAAAAATTTTTAATAATTCCTTGTATAGGGCTCCAAAAATCTTTCATGATCGTTGCTCCTTATAAGGTATGGTTAGAGCAATCATTATATCATAAAATTACTTAACCGAATGCCATTGTAGGCGGGGCACCCCGTCTTTCTACCAGCTAATTTAAAAACAAATGCTTTACAAACATAAAATTTTGGAGTAGTAACATAAAAATATGCACTAATTGTTTGCGTAAGATTAGAATTTATGTTCAACTTGTTTTTAGGAAAGTTGTTTATTCTGATTATAATACTCAATATGGCAGCTATTCTAGCCTGTGCTGGTTTGGGTGGCATAGAAAAGGCTCAATTAGCTTTAAAGTTATTAGTGTTTTTTTGTATAGATAGAGCTTATTATGTTATTTTTTAAATTTCCCAAGCTTATAGGTTGGCATGAAGAGGACAATAGATTCTTATTAAGTGGAATACAAAAATCTGAATGGTCTTCTAATGAAGTATTTAATGAAATGAGATTTTATAAATATTTGCCTGGAAGAATAATTTTTTTATTAGGAACTTCTTCAGCAGGAAAAAGTTCAATTGTTGGGTATATTAAAGAAAATTCAATTAAAGATCCTAATTTACTGAAATTCACTGGAACTGATGCTATTTTTCATGAGTTGTTTGTTGATTGTTTTTATAAAAATTTGCCCAAAGAAACGATGTTTTTATTTAATCAGATCCATGACGTTAGTAAAATAGTTGAATATATTAATGAGCCAGAAAAATTTATACTAGATAATTTGGTGCGTTTAAATTTAAAATCAAAAAATTCTTTAAGGATAAAAACTATTTTAAAAAAATTTCACAATATGCGTGACAAATTAGTATATCGTGCAGTTATACAATACCAATATTATTGTGCCAAGGCAATAATTACGTCGTTGTTGCAAGGAAACACAATTATCGTTGATACTGTTGAGTTGAAGAATTATTTTCAAGCTCTCGAACACTATTTAATTCAATGCAAAAAAGATATTATAGTAGTATACTGCTCACCTCAAAGATTAGAAGAACATATCATTCAAAGAAATAAAACAGGCATTAAGTATACGTTTAATGGTTTAAGGTTTTTCTTTCCATTTAAGCAGTATGATGACATATATACTCCAACAAAGGATAGTTTAGAGTCTATAGATCAAATAATTTTATTTAATATTAAGGCTATTGATTCTGATGCTCAAGTTGCTTGTTTAAAGTCGTATATTTTAGCATTACAAGCTCAAGATCAATACTGTTCAAGTAAAAATAAAATATGGCAAAATCTATTATCGAAAGTTGAGAGTATTATAAGCGAATCAAATACCATCAAAAATACATGTAAAAAACAATTGCTAATTGATAGGTGGTTTCCAACAAAAATGAATGCAATATATATTAAACCAAGAATAATGTACCAAATGTTTCTTAATTCTGGCACGCTAAGTATAGTTGAATGCGGTAAAAAAGCGTTAAAAGTAATAGATGAGCCTAATGATGAATTTAAAACAAAAAATTCTAACGTTAGAAAGAGACTGTCATTCTAAGTGTTTAAATAGCCATAATCAAGTATCTTAAATCAGTAATGATTTTGATACAAACCTAATTAGGAGTACAAATTATGGCTAAGAATAATATTAATGCTATTAGTGATGAAATGATAGATCAAATGTTAGGCGGTGCTAAAACCCAACAAGATCTATTTGGTTCAGATGGAATAGTTAAACAAATTTCCAAACGATTTATGGAAAGATTGCTACAAGAAGAAATGACTGAACATCTTGGTTACGAGAAGCATGCTATAGAAGGAAATAACACTGGCAATTCTCGTAATGGCAAAACTAGCAAGATTATACAAACAGGTAACGGTGATATAGAAGTTACTGTTCCAAGAGATCGTAATAGCGAATTTGAACATATTTTAGTTGGTAAACGTCAAAAAAGACTTCAATTATTGAATGATCAGGTTTTATTTTTATATGCACGTGGCATGACTGTTCGAGATATTCAAACCTATCTAGAAGAATTATATGGCACATAAATTTCCAGAGATTTAATTACTAGGATAACGGATGGTATCGTCGAAGAAGTTACAGAATGGCGTAATAGGGTATTAGATAAAACATACCCTGTAGTTTTTATTGATGGTTTTATTGCTAAATGTAGACTAGATAAGGCTGTGATTAATCAAGTGGTATACATTATTTATTGGATTAATTTACAAGGCCAAAAAGACGTATTGGGGCTATATTTGGGAGAAACTGAGGGGGGCTAAATATTGGTTGCAAGTTTTAACTGAGCTAAAAAATCGTGGTTTAGAAAATATTTTTATTTTATATGCCGATGGTTTAAAAGGATTGCCTGAATCAGTTATGGCTGCTTTTCCAAGAACTATATTTTAAACATGTATCGTACATCAAATGAGAAATTCACTGAATTATGTACCATATAAAGAAAAAAAAGCAGTTGCAGCTGATCTAAAAAAGATTTATGACAATACTACAGTAGAATTAGCAGAACAAGCGTTAGATGATTTTGAGTTAACGTGGGGAAATAAATATCCAGCGATTGTAGATTCTTGGCGTAACAATTGGGATAAAATTATTCCATTTTTAGATTTTCCTATGGAAATTCGCAAAGTGATTTATACTACCAATATTGTTGAATCTCTTAATAACACCCTGAGAAAAGCAGTAAGAAATCGTGGTCATTTTCCGACTGAAGAAAGCTTGATGAAGGTTTTATATTTAGCGATCCGTGGTGTATCAAAAAAATGGACAATGCCGATCCATGATTGGAAATTAGCATTAAACAGGTTTGCAATTTTATTTCTTGAACATTTTTCGGAAAAATTAATTTCTTAATTTTTTGGATCTGTTGACGACTCTACGAGCCGTGTGGACAATGGTATTGACAAAGTGTTGAAAAAATAAGGATTTTCCAACACTATTGACAACAGCCATTATCCATACTTCGCCAAAAGATAAGTAATATAAAAATGTAATAATAATTTTTAAAAAATTAATTAAAAATTATTGCATAAGGCCAGAAACATATTGCACTCCTGATAGGAGTAACGCATGTGCAGCAAGGTTACATAGGTATAGGGCTTCGGGGGTTCTATAAATTCACTAAATACGCTACAAATGTTAGCATGATAGATGAAATAGCTAACAAGCGTTATAAGATATTACAATTTTGGGAAAAACACGGGCTAGAAGCTACTATAGATGCCTTTAAGTTAAGCCGCAGAACACTATATAATTGGAAAAGAAAATTAAAAGCTAGTACCAATATCAATGTGCTTGCAAAACAAACTACAGCACCAGTTAATAGGCGTAAGCGTATTTGGCCAGCCAAAATATACGAAAAAATAAAAGAGCTTAGAACTAGGCATCCAAATTTGGCTAAAGAAAAGATTTACCCTTTTTTATTAGCCTCTTGTAAGGAAAATTCATTAAGATGCCCTAGCATTAGGACCATAGGCAGGCTTATTAGCGATAGCCCTAATAAAATGCGTTCTATACCTCAACACTTAAAACCTACTGGTAAACCTAAACTTATTAAGAAAGTATACAAGTTACGTAAACCTAAGGACTTTACAGCAAAATATGCAGGGCATTTAGTAGCTTTAGATAGCATAGAGAAATTTAAAGATGGAATTAGACGTTACATAATAACTTTTGTAGATCTATATAGCAGATTTAGCTTTGCTATAGCTACCTCAAGCCATACTAGCCTGGCAGCTAAAAAGTTCTTAACCGTTATAAATACGGTATTTCCATACAAAATCGAAAATGCTTTAACCGATAATGGGAGCGAATTCATGAAAGATTTTAACGTTGAGCTACAAAAACAACAAATTAACCATTGGCACACTTATCCAAAAACTCCTAAAATGAACGCCCATTGTGAACGATTTAATAGAACAATCCAGGAGGAATTTATAGATTTCCATAAGGATGATTTGTTTGTGGATTTAAGGTTGTTTAATAATAAATTATTAGATTATTTATTATGGTTTAATGGTGAAAGACCTCATTTTTCTTTAAATGTAAATCCCCCTAAGCGACAGCCAAACCTACTATCTCCAATACAATTTTTAACTTATAATAAATTCTTCTATTTTCATAATCAGTGCAATTTAGGGTGGCCCGATACAA
>CAIJNR010000125.1 GCA_903822055.1 uncultured Francisellaceae bacterium
CATCCACCCGGCGGCTAACGCCGCCACCCTCCTTCGAAGCGAAGGAGGGTTAGATTTATACAAATTTAAAATTACTTATTTAAAATTATACTAATATATTAAGCTTTTTTAATTTTTTTTATAAAAAAATCATTAAGTTGCTTGTAGTTAACCCTCCTTCGCTTCGAAGGAGGGTGGCGGCGTTAGCCGCCGGGTGGATGGCTTAGCTTAATGGCAGTGCTTCATAAGTAGGGGTTACTTTTTTCAGCTGGTCGCTAAATTAGTCTTGACTTGTTTTTCGGCCACGCTAAAATAGTCGCAAAGCTTCAATTATACATTTTATTAGGGATAAAGAAAAAAGAGAAGTTGATTTTTTAGTTGAAGCTAAATATTCTAATAAAATAGTATTAGCAACATCTTTATCGTTTTCATCAAGAACTAAAAACCACTCACGCATTTCAAGTAGTTTTAAATGCAGATTATGTTAATGTAGATTGTTTTTTAGAAAAAAATCCAATTATTGTGCCAGCGAGTACTTTTTTGTCTCAACTTATATAATTGTTATTAAAATATTCTAGGAGTATAAAATGCAACGTGTTCAAAAATTTTTAGCTCAACTTGGTATTGCATCCAGAAGAGAAATAGAAACTTGGATCAAATTACAACGTCTTAAAATAAATGGTAAAGTTGCTCAATTAGGGGTTCAGGTTAGTGGCCATGAACAGTTTAAATTAGATGATGAAATTTTAAAAATACCAAAAAAACCAGTATCCAACGAGATAATAAAAATTATTCTGTATCATAAACCAATCGGTAAAATTTGTACTAAATCTGATCCAAAAAATCGTCCTACAGTATTTGAAGATTTACCTCAATTAACTTTAGAAAGATGGATAATGGTTGGCAGGTTAGATTTTAATACCTCTGGTTTATTATTGTTTACTAATAACGGTGATTTGGCTCATAAGTTAATGCATCCTAGTTATAATCAAGACAGGGAATACATGGTTAGAATTTTTGGAGTGGCAACAGAAGAGATGCTCTTTATTTTATCTAAGGGGGTACAATTAGAGGATGGAATAGCTAAATTTAAAAAAATTTCTTTTATTAATCAAAAAAACTCGAATAGCTGGTATAAAGTAACCTTAACTGAAGGTAAGAATAGAGAAATTAAAAGGTTATTTGAATCACAAGGATTAGTAGTAAATAAACTAATCAGAATACGTTTTGGTAATATTGTGTTACCGAAAACATTAAAATCAGGGGAATTTAAATATTTAGATGCCTATAAGGTATTAGGTTAATTTGTGTTTTTTGTTTGGTGGCATGACTTTAGATATAAACTTTCTGCATTCTAGTCCATTTTCTTTAAATAAATCCAAAAATCTTTTTTCATCATTCTCTGTTAATCCTTTTAAGGTTAGCGAACGATTATTAATGCAATAGAAAAGTGTAAATGGTTCAATTGGCTCATCACCTAAATAAAGCTTTAAACTTAAATTGCTAACGACAGCTTTAGCCCATTGAAAATTATATTCGCTAAAAAAATAGAATGTTTTATTGTTTGAGTTATACTCAAATACATCCTCAGAGTGTATGTTTTGCATAAAATACCTACCTACTAATTACGCATCTTTATTTTTATTAAAGTGTTAATTATATTATTTTAACATAAAAACAGGATAACTATAAAAAACTCTAATATTTGAATATCTAATTCTTATGTATCTTTTAGTTTGAATTGCTTTTTGTTATAACAAGTTGAAGACCTATGGGTTTTAAGGAAAAAGACAAAAAAGCTATCCAACTAATTTTCTAAACTTTAATAATAAATTAAAATGTTTTAAGTTTATTATTATTTTAGCTATATTTAGATCATTGAACAAATAAAATTTAATTTTATTATAAAATAACGATAGATCTGTGTAATATATTATTATGGTTAAGCCTAGTATTTTAAAAATTTTTGCTAAATCCCCTATTAAACCTATGCAACAGCATATGGAATTAGTGTATGAATGTGTTACTAATTTATTGCCATTTTTTCAAAAATGCTTAAATCATGATTGGCAAGCAGCTAATGTAGATTATGAAAAAATATCTTTATTAGAAAACAAAGCGGATGGCTTAAAAAAAGAAATTCGGTTACATTTGCCAAGTAGATTATTGTTGCCAATAGATAGAGGTGACTTTATTGGTCTTTTAAAATCTCAAGATCAAATCGCCAATACTGCTAAACGGGTATCTAATTTAATTTATTATCGGAAAATGCAATTTCCCGAGCAAATTGCTAAAAATCTGTTGAATTTTGTGCAATTAGGAATAGATGCAACAAAATTAGCACAAAATGCTATCAATGAACTAGATCAATTAGTAGAAACTGGGTTTAGCGGTAACGAAGCAGAACTTGTAGAAGGGATGATAGTTGATTTGGATCATATTGAAAAAAATACCGATGATATACAAAATAATTTACGGCAAGAGTTGTTTATTATAGAAAATAATTTAAAACCAATAGATGTAATATTTTTATATAGAGTTATTGATTGGATTGCCGAACTAGCAGACAAAGCTCAGCAGGTTGGTCACAAATTGGAGCCACTACTTACCACTAAATAGTCAATATTTGATGAATTTGCCCGATACCATATGTGGATACACAGTTAGTGTTGGGATCGTTACATGCTAGACTTTTTTAAGAAAAAACCAGAAGAAAGCACCGATGGTAATAATTTACGAAATTGCTTCAAGCTGATTTGTACTTATTACAATATTAAATTACACGATAGTCTTATACCTCCTAGAAGTGAAACTCCATCTTATATAGTTAGATTGGCTGTTAAGTTAGGTTTTGAAAGCAGTATTAATCGTAAAACATTAGGACAAATAACAGAAATTTCTTTACCGTTAATTCTTATTACTAAAAACAATGGCTCTATTGTACTAAAAGCTATCTTAGGTGAAGATAATTTTGAAATAATTGGCGCTAGTGGTCTTAATAAAATTAAAAGAGTATCTAAGCAATATATAGAAGATTTGTATACTGGATTTTGCATAGAGTTTGTTAAAAAATATAGTTTTGATAAAAGAGCATTAGAGTTGATTTTAGAAGAAAAACCTTCTTGGATCGGACAGACCATTCGTCAATATAAAAAAATATATATTCAAATAGGTGTTGCTACTTTAATGATTAATATATTTGCTATGATATATCCGCTATTTGTTATGAATGTGTATGATAGAGTTATTCCAAACAATAGTATTTATACATTGTGGGCGTTAGTTATAGGGATTACGTTGATTTATTTATTTGATTTTATAATGAAGGTCTTACGTACTGTATTTATTGATTTAACCTCTAAAAGTAATAATTTAGCGATAGAAACAGAGTTGTTTGAAAAAGTTATAGGGATGCATCTTAACTATATGCCAAAATCAGCAGGTGGTTTTGCTAATAGTATTAAAGACGTTTCGCATATTAGAGAATTTTTTACATCAGGGATGTTAAGTTCAATTATTGATTTACCATTTGTAATCATTTTTTTAATATTTATTAATTTTCTTGCTGGATCTGTGGCGTTAATTTCCATCATTTCATTGTTATTAACAGTAGTTGTAAGCTTATATTATCGAGCTAAGATGCGCAGCAGTGTTATGTTAAACATGCAAGGGTTAGCTCAGAAGCAAGCAATAGTTGTTGAAGCATTAAATAATCTTGAAAATATCAAAGGTATTGGCGCAGAAGATAGAATGCAAACATTATGGAAAAATTACTTAGAAATAGAAAATGAGCATGGACATAATACTAAATATTTTTCTGGTATGGCATCAAATATCGTTCAATTTATTCAACAAATAGCTCAAGTAGTCACTATTTTGTGGGGATCGTATAAAGTATTAGAGCTACATTTGACTGTTGGAACATTAATTGCTTGTAGTATTTTAGTTGGCAGAGTTTTGGCACCTATTACAAGTTTATCTAGTGTGTTAGTTAGGTTTGAGCAGGTAAAGCAGGCATTGTTTAGTATAGAAAAAATCCTTAACACTCCGCAGGAATTTTTGTTAAACAAACAATACATATATAAATCGGAATTAACTGGAGACATTAGTTTTGAACATGTTAGTTTTGCTTATCCAAATGCTAAAATTTTAACATTAGAAGATATTAATTTTACTATAAAAAAGGGAGAAAAGGTTGGTATTGTAGGATATATGGGATCTGGTAAAACTACAATATTAAGGTTGCTAATGAAATTGTATGATCCTAATAAAGGTATGATTAAAATTGACAATGTTGATTTAAGTGAGATAGATCCATATAACTTAAGAATGTATATGGGTTATGTTTCTCAAGAACCAACTTTATTTTTTGGTACTATTAGAGATAATCTGCTTATTGGCAATGCAAATGTTAGTGACGAAAAGCTTGCGTGGGCTGCGGAAAAATCAGGATTGTTAGATTTTATTAGTAAATACCCTCAGGGTATAGGTTTTCCACTTGGGGAAGGTGGAGCAGGTTTGTCTTTTGGTCAAAGACAAACAGTGAATATTACTAGATGTTTATTAAGAGATCCTAAAATATTATTAATGGATGAACCAACTAGCGGTATGGATAATACATCAGAATTATATTTTATTAAAAGATTTCAATCTTTGTTAACAGATCAAACATTTATTTTAGTAACGCACAGAAAATCTTTATTAGCGTTGGTTGATAGAGTAATTATTATACATAATGGTAAAATTATTAGAGATACAGATAAAAACAGCGTTTTAGATATTATTGATAATCATAAGTAGATATGGAACAAGATTCAGACAAACCAAAAAGTATCACCATTAATATGGATAATCAAAAAAGCACAACCATTAATGTGGACGCTGGACAATCCGTTGAACCAAAAATTACCACGACAATTAATGTTGATAGTGCTAAAGGTGAAACTGTTAATATTGATGCTGACAAATCTACAGAGCCAAAAACTACAACAACAATTAATGTTGATGGTGCGAAAGGTGCAACTGTTAAAATAGATAAACAAAGTATCCCGGTTAATTCAGCCAATCCAGCAAATGCAGGTGCTGGTGGTAAAAAGGGTATGCCAATTAAACCACCAGCCCCAATAAGTTATGAATTTAATTGTAAAAATAATGTATATTTTGAAGCACCAGCTAAATTAAATATGGTTTATTATTCCGTACTTTTGTTATGTATGATGTTTGTTGCTTGGGCATATTTTTCTGAGATTGATGAAATAACTAGAGGTGATGGTAAAGTAATACCATCTTCGCATGTTAAGGTTGTTCAATCATTGGATGGTGGAGTGATTTCTAAATTTTATGTAAAAGAAGGTGAATTAGTTAAAGCTGGTCAATTGTTAATAAAATTAGAAGATGCTAGATTTAGTTCAGATTACAATCAGAATTATACACAATTAATGGCATTAGTTGCAGAAATTGCTAGATTGAAGGCTCAAATTAATTTTAGCGATAGTATTGATTTTCCAAAAGAATTGAATGATTATCCAGATGTTCAAAATGGACAAACTAAATTATTTAAAACAATAATGAATTCATATCAACGTGAAAAAGAATCATTAGAAAAAGATTTGCATTTATCTGAGCAAGAGTTGAATATTATATTACCTTTAGTGAAGCAAGGTTTAATGTCACAGTTAGAAAGAATTAGATTGGAAAAACAATTATCTGAATCTAAAAGCAAACTTACTGGCATGATGGAAGCATTTAAAACCAAAGCAGAGTCAGATTTGACAGACAAGCAAAACATAAGAATTTCTTTAGAAGAAAAAATGAAAGGTTTAGAAGATAGAATGACGCATACAGAAATCACTTCACCGGTTGAAGGTTATGTGCATAATTTTAAATTTAATACTGTAGGAGGAGTGATCAAACCAGGGATAGATGTCTTAGATATAGTGCCGCTAGAAGAGCAAGTAATGATTGAATCAAGAATTAATCCAAGAGATAGAGCATTTATTAAACAAGATCAACCAGCAGTCATTAAATTTCCTGCATATGATTCTTCTATTTATGGTGGTTTAGATGGGAAAGTTACCAGCATTAGCCCAGACACAGAAAAAGATGAAAAAAATAATGAATTTTATTTGGTACGATTAGTTACTGATAAAAATTATTTAGGAGATAATGTGAAGTTTAAAATTATTCCCGGTATGACGGCAAATGTTGGTATTTTAACTGGTAAAAAGAGAATTTTATTTTATTTATTAAAACCAATTACTAGGATTAAAGAGTTTGCTCTTAAAGAAAGATAATAACCAAATCTGGATTATTAGTTTAACTGCTAGGCCTCACCCCTTCAAGCTCAACTATGGTTAAAGCTTACCGAGTCCCTCTCCAAAAATAAATTTTTGGAGAGGGTGGCAATCATCCATGCCAGTAGATCCTTTTTTATACTATGCAACTGTTTTGGTAACGAATTTTTACGCTATCTTAATAAATAAACGTAATATATCTTCTGCTCGAGAAATTATGTCAGCATGATTTTCATTTTTTTTGTCAAGGAAAGCTTCTTCAAGAAATTCTAGATACTCTAAAGCCCACAATAAACTTTTTTCCGAAACCATACCTCTATTATTGTAATATGAATAATTTTGGAAAAAAAATGCTAAATGTAACCAGTCTTCTTTTTCGAAAGTCATAAGGATCGTTGATACATCATCGGTATTAAATAATTGTTTGATAATGCTAAAAAAATCATTAAGAGAATCGCCAGTATCATTGTTAGGTGTATGTGATGTTAAGAATTTTTTTAAAATTCTTTTTATAAAAACCACATTAAAATCAAAATTAATATTAAATTTTTTATTCATTGCAGATAAAAAAGATCCCCATTTAGATGCATCATGAAATTTAAAATTTGCTAAAAAATTGTAAAAATAACAAACACAAAAATCTAAGAAAATATTTTTTTCAACATCAGACCATTGCGGCCAGTTAGAGTGTTCTAAGCTACTTAACAAGTAAATATCAGCGTCATATAGTTCAATATAAACATTTAACTCTAACATTCTAGGGAGAAAATATTTAAAATCTTCTTTATCACCCCAAGTATATATTGCATTGCAAGGATAACCATCAAAATCATTCATCGATAATGTTTCTAATGGCTTTAATAAACTTACAAGTTCTTCTTTAGTTGGAGAACAGCATGGACAACATCTATTAATAAAACCTGGCTTTAATGGATAATTTTTTGAAAACACATCATATAAAGCAGATATAACTTTTGCAAGATCTTCAAAAGAACTTTCTACTTCTGATTTCTTAGATAGCATTATAAAAGTTCCTAGGAAACTAAATAAAAATTTTTCTTGTCAACGCCATAAATATCTTTTGCATGACCATATAGATAATCTAGTTGATCTTTATCATACAAGTGATCTTTTATACATTTTCCTGATGACAAATCATATACCAACAAATAAAATCCAACGTCTTCGGCTGGATCTATCACTAATTTTATGTTTTTATCGATATTAACTGCTTCTAATTTTTCAATCATTTTTTGGATCATAGTTTGCTCCTAGTAAATTTACTGGAATCTACTAATTTATGTATGAACTAATATTATTATTTCCTTTATATTTATTGTAGTTACAGTCATTTGTTCTCCACATGTTAATTTGTAAAATCAATTATACTATGGCACGAATAAATATCTACTTTCAAGTTCACCTTTAATTGATTTTAATCCTTATCCAACCTGGGTTTTAAACGATAAAAATCGTTGTCACCCTCTCCAAAATTTATTTTGGAGAGGGACCTGGTAAGCGTTAATCATAGTTCAGCTTGAAGGGGTGAGGCAAAAAATTAAAGAGTTTGCTCTTAAAATTCATCACCCCACTCCAACTTTTTTGCTTTAATATAACGGATCTTATCTTTACGTGAGACAATTTCATTTTTCAATCCATCGCGGGTACACAAATCAAACAATATATGCCCAGACTTTTTAATTGGTTTTTTGATAATTCGGTTAATTGTTTTTTGTTCCTGTTGTTTAGAAAAAATTCCAAAAATATAACTTTCATCTTCAAATGACTTGGTACCTTGTTTAATCTGTTGATGAATTTTGGAGCGATGCAATCTGATTTTAAAATGGCACCAATCTGGATTAACTAGAGGGCAAGAACATTCATGTGGACATGGAGCCATAAGAAAAGCTCCTTGATCAATTAAATGTTGACGTGCTTTTAAAAAAGATGAGTATCCGTACGGTGTGCCTGGCTCGATAATAACCAAATAATTGTTGGTGTATTTCCAAGCGTAATGTAATAAATTTTCTACTAATTTATCATCACATTCGTTAATGGCGTAACTTGCCACGATTAGATCATAGGATTGGCTAAAATTAAGATCTTTAAAATTTTGTTTAAAAAACTGATATGGCTGACTAAGGTCATATTCATAGTAATTATGTTGATCTATAAGATGGATAGTTGATAGGCTTGGGAATATTTTCAACGCAGTGTAAGTGGCACTACCAGAACCACACCCCAAATCAAGAATGCTAGTTATATTGCCATTTTTCTTAATCTGACTAAACACTTTTTCACATACGGCTTGTGTAGCTGGCATCCGAGATTGTACATAAACATTGCGTTCGGTAGGATTTAGTAAGTCTGTTTTATGTTTATTTTTATATCTATCTGTTAGGTTTTTTCTAGATAATTGCAGTTCTTTGATATTAATTTTACTCATTGATTCCTTTTGATTTCTTGGCAATTGGACGTTAATGGGGTATTTTAGATGGCTATTATGGCATATTTGGGGCTATAGTATGCATAGATCTGTAATTATTCAGAGTAAGTACTTAAATAAGTTATAATCATACATAAGTACTTATACTATTATTGGTATAAATAGAGGATTTTATTAAATGAATGTTAAAAAGTATTTTGGCACGGATGGGATCCGTGGTTTAGTAGGTGAAACACCTATTTCTCCAGATATAGTATTAAAATTAGGTTGGGCAGTTGGTAAGGTATTAAAAGTTAAACGTGGCATGGTACTAATTGGTAAGGATACGAGAATTTCTGGTTATATGCTTGAATCGGCATTAGAAGCAGGACTTGCAGCTGCTGGTATGGACATTGGACTGCTAGGCCCTATGCCTACGCCTGCTGTATCTTTTTTAGCTAATCAATTGGGAGCGGACGCAGGTATTGTAATTAGTGCTTCACACAATCCATACCATGATAATGGTATAAAATTTTTTGATAAAAATGGGATCAAATTGTCAGATGAATTGGAATTTGCAATAGAAGAACAAATGCAAAAACCATTCTCTACAGTAAGTGCTAAAAATTTAGGTAAAGCTAAACGTATTGTTGATGCAGAAGAAAAATATGTTAATTTTTGCAAGCAAAGTTTCCCTGCTGGTTTAAATTTAGGTGGTTTAAAAATTGTAGTAGATTGTGCTAATGGAGCAAATTATAAGATAGCTCCTAATGTGTTTGCAGCTCTTGGTGCTAAACAACAGGTAGTGGCGGCTACACCAGACGGGTTAAATATTAATGTAAATTGTGGTTCAACTAATCCAAAATTATTAATTAAAAAAGTTAAAGAATTTAAGGCAGATGTTGGAATTGCGTTTGATGGGGACGGAGATAGAGTTATTTTGGTAGATGGTTCTGGCCAAGTAGTTGATGGAGATGATTTATTATTTATTATTGCTAATTTATATGTATCTTCTGGTAAAAAATTACAAGGAGTGATTGGCACTATTATGAGCAACTTTGGGCTAGAAAAAGCTCTTGGTGTTATGGGTTTGCCATTTGTACGTACTAATGTTGGGGATCGTTATATATTTGAAGAATTAATTAAAAGACGTTGGCAATTAGGTGGTGAGGCGTCTGGGCATATTATTTGTCGAAATGTACATACAACTGGAGATGGTATTATTGCAGCATTAAAAGTATTGGAAGCAATGGTTATAACTGGTAAAAATTTAAATGAATTATTGCGCCCTATGGAAAAATACCCGCAAGTTTTAATTAATGTACCGGTTAAGAAATCTAGCAATAGTAAACAAATTTTAAATAATATTACTTTCAAAAAAGCTTATAAATTTTTAGAAAAGAAATTACAAGGTGATGGTAGAGTTGTTATTCGTCCATCTGGTACTGAACCTGTAATGAGGGTAATGGTTGAAGGTAGTGATAAAAAATTAATCAATATAGTAGCTAGAGAGTTAGAACAGGTTATTTTGGGCGTTGTCTAGTGTGGATAGCAAAAAATTAATTATTATAGCTAATTGGAAAATGAATCCAATTCATTATAATCAAGCAACAGAATTGTTTGATTTATATATTAAAAAAATAAACATTAATAAAATTAATTTAATTATTTCTCCGCCTGTTATTTATTTAAAATTATTAAACAAATTAATTATTAAAAATAACATTAATATTTCTTTAAGTGCTCAAAATATTTGTTGGGAAGAAGACGGTGCTTTTACTGGTGAAGTATCAGCTAATATGGTTAAAACCCTTGGTTGTAGGTATACAATTATTGGTCATTCAGAACGTAGAAAATATAATAAAGAAACAGATTTATTAATATCAAAAAAATTTTTATTGGCATTAAAAACCAAATTAATTCCAATTGTTTGTATAGGTGAGACTAAAACTCAATTTGACAAAGGTGAATTTGAGATAAAGCGAACTTTAGATAAACAATTAAATTTAATTTTAAAACATGCAATTAAAGAAAGTACTAATTTAGGGTTTTTGATAGCATATGAACCAGTATGGGCAATTGGTACTGGAATTAGTGCCGATTTACAATATATCAATAAAATATGCGGGTATATTCGCAAAAAAATCAATCATTTAATAGCGGTTAAACAAAATGTTAAAATTTTATATGGTGGCAGCGTAAATCCAAATAATGCTAAAAGTATTTTTGAATTACCAAATGTTGATGGTGCTTTAGTTGGCGGGGCTTCGTTAGATGTTGCTAAGTTTTCTGAAATCTTAGATTTATAGCTTATAAAATTTCTTGACTAGCTTCAAATTTGTTGTAATATCCTAATCCATAATGAATGAATACGAGATTGCGAGTGATTTGGGCTTTAATATATCAGAGTTTGAATTGCTCTCACAGTTCATGTTATCTAAAAAACCACATATTGATTGGAAAGTTTGCGATTTTGATAATTATATAAATTATGTTATTGAGATTAGAAATCAAATTAAAGTTAATGCAATAAGTTCTAATATAGGATTTTTGGAAAGTTCCCACCTTGGTTTGATGCGCCATAAATATCAACAAAATTACTTCCAGTATTCTTATCAAAGATACGATTTAAAATTAATTGATGAGGATTGGCTTGATAAAATCTACAATATTTCTATGCCATTATTTCGAAGTAATGGATTTTTTGTTAAATCAGGGATGTCGGCTATTTTAGCAAGTGTTTTAACCATAAAAAGATTATATCCATTCTTTAATTCTCTTCGTTATGCTAAAGAAGGTTATTTTGAAATAAACGATATGTTTACGCATCATCTTAATATATATCAAATTACTTATTTTAATGAAGAGCATCCTCATCAACCAGATATTGTAATATTAGATAGTACAACTCATATTGTCGATAAAATTCAATGGGTAAATGCTAAAGTTATTATTATTGATACCACATGTTGGGCACCAAGTGATCCTATTCTTTACGAGTTACTTGAAAATTTAAAAGACTATCCTGGACTTGTAATTTTGGTTAGAAGCCATATTAAATTGGATTGTTTTGGATTGGAAATTAATCGATTAGGATCCATTGTTACTTTAGTTAATAATGAGTTAGATGCTGATAATAAATTTAAAGAAGCATGTCACGAAACAATCTGCAATATAGGCTGTAATTTTAATATAGAAGATTGCTACCCTTGGTTATTTGATAAAAGATTTCATGAATTATGTTTGATGCGCACCAATAGAATAAAATATTATACTAATAAAATTTATAAAAAATTAACAAATGAAAAAAACCTAGATTTTCCTATTTCTAAAGGACCACATGATTTATTTATTATGGCAAAATTTACTAGAACCCCTAAAAGTTTTTTAAAAAAATTTAAATTTGGAAATCCAATAGTACGTTATGCGCGTCAAGTCTGTACTGCAGCCAAAAAAATAGGATTACCTCTGGTGCCTTGTACGAGTTTTGGTTTGTGCTACAGCTCATTTGACGGTTATCGTAATCCTACCGGAACCGAGGCTCATCTGCGTTTGGCCTTAAGTCCTAATATGAGTGAGGTACAGGCTGATCAAATTGCTGATTTTTTTATTGAATGGTTTTCTAAAGGAAATAAATTTCTATGAGCCACACCAACATTACTTCTTATATCAATAATTATCAAAAACCAACCCTTATTTATGATTTGAATAAAATTAGTAAAAAAATGCAATTCTTGGCTAATATTTGTCAAAATTCTCCTGTTAAAATGCTCTTTACTGTCAAATCTTTCCCTTATCGAGAAGTGATTGATTTAGCTTATGAGATAATGCCTGGTTTTGAAATTTCCAACTTAAATGAATATCAATTACTACCAAACAATATAAAAAATGTTATTGTGAGTATCAATGATCCGACAGGTAAAATAAATTCTAGCATTCCATCAGCGCTTTCGGAAAAAAATACTTGTTATGTAAATATGGATGTTATTGATGATGATAAATTAGCTGGGTTTAATTTTCAGCCAAATATATACTATGGCGCCAGGGTTTCACATACATCATTATTTGATAACAATAAAAGTTATGTCACAGAAAGTCGGTTTGGTAGTTCAATTGTTAAGTTGGAACATAAAAATATTTTTTTTGCTGGTAAAATTAATGGCTTACATTTACATAATGGTTCTGAGGAAAACACACTAGATGATTATTTAATGATGGCAGATAAGATCCTTTATACTGTAAAAAAAGAAAATATAAAGATTTCATTCGTGAATTTAGGTGGTGGGTTACATAGATTAACAGACAGAGAAATTGAGGAATTAATACAGAGGTTAACTCCATCTTTTATGGATAATAATATAAATGGTTTTTTTGAACCGGGACAATGTATAGCAAAACATGCAGGTTATGCCTTAGGTAAAATTCTTTCAATTAAACAATTTAGCCTAAATAAATATCATTTAATATCAGATTTATCTAGTGAGTGTCATCTTAAATGGACAGATCCAATCCTTCTAAATAAAGGTAAGCTTTATCCAATGGATTCAGAGGATCTGAGTGATTCGCCAAAAAAGCTAACAGTATTTATTGGTGGTCCAACTTGTTTTGAACATGATTGTCTGGGAATGTTTAAGATAGATCCAGTAGATGGCAAACTGCCATTTAAATTAAATGAGACTATAGTGTTTGGTAATATTAATGGTTATGCAGCAGCATGGAATATGACATTTAATGGTATCAATAAAGCGAGTGTGGTATTTCCATTTTTGTTGAGCGAAGAAAGCTGATCTATGATTAGATCATTTTAAAGATTTCTTATATTTTCGCTAGGTTTCTGTGTGGTCCAGGAAGAACAGTTAGGCCTTGAGCATCTTGCGCTTCGCTAAGCGATAAAGCTTCGAATTCAATGTTAAGGTTCTCAAGAGTCGTTATTGTTTCGTTATATTCATTTATTTTATCGTTATAATACGTCATTTCATCATGATCTAAAAAATTGGTTCCTCGTGGAGTTAATCGTGATTCATACTCTTCTTCATCTATAGCTTGGCTGGCTCCGCTTAAGAAGTGAGCTAAATTTGGGTGTTCTTGTTTAACAGCATCAACATTAATACCTAGAGAGCTAGCTTGTAGATCTCCGCGAGTCACTTTAATTTTGTATTGAAATAAAATTTTTCCTTCAGGAACATCATCTTCGTAAAAAAACATCATCATGTCTCCTTGCTTAATTTTTTGCATCAATCCTATTCGTAAGACTACTTACTGTCAATATTAATTATTTTAATTTCACCCCTAAGTTAATTGGTAATATTGAGTTAAAAAGTAAATAGCATATAATAGGCTCTGTTAGGGTGATAGTGCTCATCTTAAAATGTTAAATTTAAGAATATTTCAGTTGAAGGATAATATTATGCTACAGCAATTAGTATGGTTTTTACATATGGCTTGTGCCCTATGCATAATAGTTTTGATATTATTACAGCATGGTAAAGGTGCAGAAATGGGGGCATCATTTGGTAGTGGAGCATCTCAAACAATTTTTGGGAGTCAAGGTACTGGTTCATTTTTAACTAGATTGACCACAGTGTTTGCATTATTATTTGCAATTACTAGCATTTCGCTGAGTTTTTTTGTAAATAAAAAAACTGGAGCCAAAACAATTTCAGAAATTATTTTACAAGAAGAAAAACAAAATAATCAGCAATTTTATAATGACATTCCGATGAGCAATCCTAGTAATGATAACGATTCGGCTAATAATTCGGTTAATAATAAAGATATTCCAGAGTAAAACTTTTAATATTCATATCACGCCGATGTGGTGAAATTGGTATACACGCCACCTTGAGGTGGTGGTGGAGAAATCTGTGCCGGTTCGAGTCCGGCCATCGGCAATCAAATCTTCTTATTTTACCTTTAGTCCTGTCAAAAGAACTTGTATTTTTAAACGAGCGTCTGTTTGAGCGTAGCGAGTTTAGCGAGTGAAAAAAGCACAAGTTCTTTTGACAGGGCCTTACTACGATATACAGTAGTTGAGTAGCATAGGGAATACAGTATAATGTATGTATAACTGTAAAAAATGAGAGGCGAAATTTCATCATGTCAAATCTATCCAAGTTAGAAATAACAGTAACTATGGTTAATCCAGTTGATACTGTTAATGAATATTTATCTAAAGAAGACTGGCGAGTTAAAGCTAATGCTAATCAAGGCTATTCTTTAGGTGGATTAATTTTAAACACCTCTGGCAAAATTATTGCTAATTATTGGCTTTGTAAGATTTATCCTCAAGCTATTGCTGAGGCACATAGGAACGCCGATTTTCATATTCACGATCTAGATATGTTATGTGGTTATTGTGCAGGTTGGTCATTGCGTGCTTTATTAACAGAAGGATTTAATGGTGTACCAGGAAAGGTTGCAGCAGGCCCAGCTAAGCATCTTTCTAGCGCGATAGGTCAGATTGTTAATTTTTTAGGTACTTTACAAAATGAATGGGCTGGAGCACAAGCATTTAGTTCTTTTGATACCTATCTCGCTCCATTTATTCGTATCGATAATTTAAATTACGCAACAGTTAAACAAAATATGCAGGAATTAATTTTTAATTTAAATGTACCATCTCGTTGGGGAACTCAAACTCCATTTACTAATTTAACTTTTGATTGGGTTTGTCCAGACGATTTGAAAAATCAAAATCCGATTATTGCTGGTAAAGAAATGTCATTTACCTACGGCGATTTACAAACAGAAATGGATATGATTAATAAAGCTTATATAGAAGTAATGACGACTGGTGATACTCGTGGTCGGATATTTACATTTCCTATCCCTACCTACAATATTACTGAAAATTTTCCTTGGGATAGCGAGAATGCTAGTCAACTATTTTCTATGACAGCAAAATATGGATTGCCTTACTTCCAAAATTTTGTGAATTCTAATTTAAAGCCGAATATGATCCGTTCTATGTGCTGTAGATTACAGCTTAACTTGACCGAATTATTAAAACGTGGGAATGGTTTGTTTGGTTCCGCAGAGCAGACTGGTTCATTAGGGGTTGTAACGATTAATTGTGCGCGGCTCGGACATTTATATAAAGATGTAAAAGTTTTGTATAAAGAGCTTGATAAATTATTAGAACTATCCAAAGAAAGTTTAGAAATTAAAAGAAAAGTAGTGCAAGAGTTTATGGATCAAGGTTTGTTTCCATATTCAAAGCGTTATTTAGGGACTTTCCGCAATCATTTTTCAACCATAGGAATTAATGGTGTTAATGAGATGATTAGAAATTTCACGAATAATAAGCATACTATTGCGGATGAATATGGCGAGAAATTTGCATGTGAGCTGCTAGATCATATTAGAAGTAAGATGATTATTTTTCAAGAAGAAACTGGTAACATGTATAATTTAGAAGCAACCCCAGCCGAGGGTACTACTTATAGATTTGCTAAAGAAGATCAAAAAAGATTTCCTAATATTTTACAAGCAGGTACCAAAGATAATCCTTATTATACTAATTCGTCTCAATTGCCAGTAAATTTTACAACAGATCCATTTGAAGCATTAGAAAAACAAGATGCATTACAAACTAAATATACAGGTGGTACAGTATTACATCTTTATATGAATGAAAAAATATCTAGTGGTGAAGCATGTAAAAAATTTATTAAGAAAGTTTTGGAAAATTTCAAACTTCCTTATATTACTATAACACCTACATTTTCTGTTTGCCCTACGCATGGTTATCTTGATGGTGAGCATCAATATTGTCCACATTGTGACGAAGAGTTGTTAATCAAAAAAATGAAAAAATTAACAACGGAAGTAACAGAAAAAGAAAATTGTAATAGTTGTGTTTAATTAAAAATTTATTAATCAAGGAGAAATTTATGTTAAATTGTGTATCAAAAAATAGTAATGTTTTTTTAATAGATAGTGAACGTCAACCTTGTGAAATATATACTCGTGTTATGGGTTATATTCGACCAGTTTCGGAATTTAATCGTGGCAAACAAGGAGAGTATGCAGAAAGAGAATGTTTCCAAGAACCAGCAACAGGTTGTTGCAAAACGTCTGGGCACGAGAGAAGAAATAAACAATTAGATAGTTGCGAGCAGAAACATAGAGAAGCAATCTAATTGTTTGGAACACAATAATGACAAACAATGATCCAATTATTATTGGAGGATTTGTTCCTTTAACAACAATAGATTTTCCTGATCATTTATCGGCAGTAATATTTTGTCAAGGATGTCCATTTCGTTGTCATTATTGTCATAATCCAAATTTAATTCCAAAAATTAAAAACACTAACTATAGTTGGGACAATATAAAATCTTTTTTAATTAAAAGAAGAGGTTTGTTAGAGGCTGTGGTATTTAGTGGTGGAGAACCAACTCTACAGAAAGGGTTAATGATTGCTGTTAGATTTGTTAAAGAATTAGGATTTAAAATTGGATTACATACAGCAGGTCCTTATCCAGAACGTCTTAAAGAATTACTTCCATATTTAGATTGGGTTGGAATGGATATTAAAGCACCATTTGAACAATATGAATCCATCACTGGTATTCCTAATAGTGGTAATCGTGCTCTAGAAAGCACTAAGTTACTTTTAGAAAGTAAGGTTGCATGTGAATTTAGAACAACTGTGCATCAAAAATTACTTAATAACAAACAAATTACAACTATTGATAGCGTGCTAAAAAAAATGGGGGCAACGAATTATAAAATCCAACCATTTAGAACTCAAGGTTGCGTTAATCAAGAATTAAATGCTTGTGAGGCAAAATAGTGTCTAAGGTATTGTTTAATCTTAATTATGAGGGCCAAGTTGCTACAATTACATTGAATCAACCAGAGACTTATAATGCTTTTGATATAGATATGATTTTACAGTTAACAAAATATTTTAATCAAGTAGCCAATGATAGCAACATAAAATTATTAGTTATAACTGCTAATGGAAAGTGTTTTTCGAGTGGGGCTAATCTTGTTTGGATGAAAAGCTCTATTAATTATACTAATGAACAAAATTTCCAGGATGCTAAACAGTTGGCTATGATGTTATGGAGCCTTTACAATTTAAATAAACCAGTTATTTGCGCAATCCAAGGTGATGTTTATGGAGGAGCAATTGGGATAGTGGCATGTAGTGATGTAGTAATTACTGTTAAGAACAGCAAATTTTGTTTTTCTGAAGTGAAATTAGGTTTGGCGCCTGCGATTGTTAGTCCATTTGTATTGCAAGTGATGCAAGCTAGTTTTGCTAAATACAGCATGTTAACTGCTAAGCCATTTAAAGTTGAACAAGCCTATGAATTTGGTTTAGTACATCAAATTGTTGAGACAAATTCTTTACAACAGGCTGTTTCAGATAACATAGACAATATATTATCTATGGATTTTAATGGTGTAACTGTTACAAAACAATTGTTACGTAATTTAAATCAACAAATTTCTTTAGAACAATTAGATGATTGTGCTAAAAAAATTGCTGATTTAAGAACTTCTAAAGAAGCACAATTTTTAATAAATCAATTTTTACAAAAAATTAATTCAAAAATAATTGATAAATAAATTAAATAGTTGTTAAATAAAAACATGAATAAAATTAAAGCAATTAAAGCTAGGGAAATCTTAGATTCTCGTGGTAATCCAACAATTGAAGTAGAAATTTTTTTAAGCAATGTAAGTGGTATTGCTAAAGTACCATCTGGAGCATCTACTGGTAAAAAAGAAGCATTAGAATTAAGGGATAATGACTCTAAACGATATATGGGGAAAGGGGTACTTAAGGCAGTTACCAATATTGAGCATAAGATTCAGCCTATGCTATTAAATATGCCTGCTGATGATCAAAATGCAATAGATAATCTATTAATTCAATTGGATGGTACAGAAAATAAATCTCATTTGGGAGCAAATGCTATATTAGCCGTTTCTTTAGCCGTAGCTAGGGCAAGTGCTTGCTTGCATAAATTAGAATTATACAGATATTTGCAAAACATTTTTAACTTTGGCCATTATAGCCAGCAACGTAACGATACATCTAAGTCAAAAGAACCATTTTTCATGCCGATCCCGTTAATTAATATTATAAATGGTGGGGTACATGCAGATAATAATTTATCAGTACAAGAATTCATGATAGCACCAATTGGAGCTCCAAATTTTAAAGAAGCCATGCGATTTTCGGTAGAAATTTTTTATGCATTAAAGTCTATTTTAAAACAACATAAATTATCGACATCGGTCGGAGACGAAGGTGGTTTTGCTCCAAATTTAAAGTCACATGAACAAGCTATGGATTATATTTTATTGGCTATTAATGAAGTTGGATTACAAATTAATAAAGATATTGCTATTGCATTAGATGTAGCCGCTAATGAATTTTTTGAAGATAATCATTATGTTATAGAAGATAAAAAACTATCTACCGAACAATTTATCAACAAGTTAACCACCTGGTTCAATAATTATCCAATTATTTCCATTGAAGATGGTTTAGCTGAAGATGATTTAATAGGTTGGAAAGAACTTACTAAACAATTGGGACATAAAACTCAACTAATAGGTGACGATTTATTTGTGACCAACCCTAAAATTTTTGAAAGTATTTTAAAGCAAGAAAGCATTGCTAACGCTATTTTAATTAAACCAAACCAAGTTGGTACTTTATCTGAAACCTTTACTACAATTAATTTGGCTAAGCAATATGGTTATAATTACATAATTTCTCATCGTTCTGGTGAAACAGAGGATAGTTTTATAGCTGATTTAGCAGTTGCGACTCATGCCTTACAAATTAAGACTGGCTCTGTTTGTCGATCTGAAAGAGTGGCTAAATATAATCGTTTATTACAAATAGAAGAAATGATTTTATAGTATAATGTTAAAATATGAGTAAAATAACTATAATATTGTTAATGATTATTTCAGTGGTATTACAATTTAAATTATGGTTTAGACCAGATGGAATGCGTGGTATTATGAAAATTAATGCGGAGATTAGACAACAAGAAACAGAATTAGATAATTTGAGAAATAGAAATACTCAGTTATTGAATCATATAACATTGTTAAAACAAAATCCGAATACAATTGAAGAACATGCTAGGGTTGTCTTTGGTATGATTAAAAAAGATGAAACTTATTATAGGGTTATAGAATAAATAGAGTTATAAAATAAGCATGAAAGATAATAAAACAAAAAAAATGAAAATTTTATTAAGTAACGATGATGGTGTTTATGCTCCAGGCTTACGAGCCTTATATGAAGCATTAAAAACAATAGCAACAGTTAAGGTTATAGCACCAGATCGGGATCGTAGTGCTGCCAGCAAGTCACTTACATTAAATAAACCTATTTATCCTATGGAGCTAGAAAATGGATTTACATTAGTAGATGGTACTCCTACAGATTGTGTTCATTATGCATTAACATGCCAAAATTTTTTAAAAAATTTTTCTGAACCAGATATGGTAGTTGCTGGAATTAATAATGGTGCTAATTTAGGAGATGATGTACTGTATTCTGGTACAGTGGCAGCAGCTACAGAGGGGCGATTTTTAGGTTTTCCATCTGTTGCAATGTCATTAGCTGGAGATGGTAAGCACTATAATACAGCAGGTATTGTTGCCAAAAATATTATACGACAAATTATTAAGAAACCGCTCGCTCAAGATACTATTTTAAATATCAATATTCCAGATCTTCCATATAACCAAATTAAAGGTTATCAAGTTACTAGATTAGGTAGTCGTCATCAAGCAGAAAACATGATAACAATGAAAGATCCTCGCGGTAAAATTGGGTATTGGATTGGATTGGCAGGTAGTGCTCAAGATGCGGGTGATGGTACAGATTTTTTTGCTGTGTATAATGGTTATGTCTCAATAACTCCGTTAAAAATGGATCTGTCACATTATGGACACATGGAAGCAGTTCGTAGTTGGGCTCAAGATTTAGACTTGCCATCTTCAGATCTCGAATCATGTTAGCAATTTTATATGATATGACGATGCGTTGGGCAAACCATCGTAATGCTCCAGTTTTTTTAGCCATGCTTAGTTTTGCTGAATCGTCATTTTTACCAGTTCCACCGGACGTTATGTTAGCTCCAATGTCAATGGCAAAACCAAAATCAGCTTGGCGATATGCTCTTATCGCTACATTATTTTCGGTTTTTGGTGGCGTATTTGGTTATTTTTTAGGGGTTATATTTGAACCAGCAATGCTTCAATTTATTGAAAAAGCTGGTTATACCAATGCATATTCCAATGTTAAACAATTATTTGATAGCTGGGGTTTTTGGGCAGTGTTATTAGCAGGAGCCACTCCTATTCCATATAAAGTATTTACTATTGGTGCTGGAGTGCTGCAATTTAATTTGTTTGGATTTATTGTGGCTTCTGTATTAGGTCGGGGATTGCGATTTTTTCTAGTATCTAGTTTAATGAAATTTAACGGTAATAGAATAGATCAATTTTGTCGGTATTTTTTTGCTAAACACGGTAAAAGCTTATTTATAACAGTAGTTTTATTAGTATTGATTTATATTATATTTTATAAATTGTGAAAAAAAATATTAATTGTGTCTTTAATTTTATAAGTTTATTTTTTATAAGCTTAATTTTGTCTGCATGTAGTTATAAAAATTATAGGCATAATAAATATCATGTCGTAAAACCAGGAGAAACATTATATTCTATAGCTAAAAAGCATAATGTTAAATTAGATAATCTAGTTAAAGCTAATTTTATTAAGTTTCCATATACTATAAATAGGGGACAAAGATTAATTTTATCAAATAGTCGCAGATTAAATCTTAAACCCCAATATTCGAATATAAAAACAACAAAGCCTAGATATGCAGCAAAGAATGTTGCTACCAATAAACCACAAGCCATGCCAACTGCTAAAACTACGTATAGTTACAATAATCAAGAACCAGTTAAATATAATAATATTATTAACAAAGATTGGGGTTGGCCTGCACATGGTTCTATCGTAAAACAATTTATAGCAACTGGTCCGAACAAAGGTAATGGTATAGATATAGTTGGTAAAAAAGGTGATCCAGTACTTTCAACTGCTAATGGTAAAGTTGTATATAGTGGGAATAATCTGCGTGGCTACGGTAATTTAGTAATTATTAAGCATAATCAAGATTTTTTAAGTGCTTATGCTCATAACGAAAAAATTTTGGTAAAAGAGCAACAAGAAGTAAAACGAGGTCAACAAATAGCAACTATGGGAGATAGTGAAGCAAAAAGAGTGTTGTTGCATTTTGAAGTGAGATATAAAGGTAAACCTATTGATCCGCTGAGGATCTTGGCTAAGAAGGGTGGGTAAGAAAATCTATTAAATTTGCCCCGGATAGGGTTTGAACCTCCGACCTGTCCCTTAGGAGGGTAATTTAGCATAAATCTCCTTGCATTGTTATGCAAGATATTGCATAACAATATCCCAATTATGGCTATTTACACACTTAGGATGATAGTCTCTGTTTATGAGATAAAAATCCAGAAATTTGGTAATGTACTTGTTAATGAAGAAGATAATTAAGGTGGGATAATGTTTGAGCAAACCTTCAAAAATATTGATGATATTTTGCATAAAGATGCTGGATGTAGTAGTGAGTTAGATTATGTTGAGCAAACTTCTTGGGTGTTGTTTCTCAAATATCTCGATGACTTTGAAAAAGATAAACAGGCTGAGGCAAAGCTGGCAGGTAAGATCTATAAACGAATTATTAACATGGAATATCGCTGGGATGTCTGGGCTGCACCAAAGGGCAAGGATGGTAAATTAGATCACCACAAAGCTTTGAGTGGCGACGATCTTAAGGATTTTGTCGATCATAAACTTGTCCCGTACTTAAAGAAATTTAAAACAAGCGCTGAGGGTCCCGACACAATTCAATACAAGATCGGTGAAATCTTCAATGAGCTTAAAAATAAAATTCAAAGTGGATATAACTTGCGAGAAGTTATTAATTTAATCGATCAACTTCGCTTTCGATCGCATGCCGAAAAACACGAAATGTCATATCTTTACGAAGATAAAATAAAAAACATGGGTAATGCCGGTAGGAATGGTGGCGAATACTATACACCAAGACCGCTTATTAAAACGATCGTGAAAGTTGTCGATCCAAAAATTGGTGACAGAATTTATGATGGTGCGGCAGGTTCAGCAGGCTTTTTGGTTGAGGCGTTTGAATATCTAAAAAGCAAAAAACTTAGCACGAAAGATATCGAAACACTGCAAAAGAGAACATTCTACGGCAAAGAAAAAAAGGCACTTGCATATATTATTGGTACTATGAATATGATTCTTCATGGTGTCGAGGCACCGAATATTATTCATACCAATACTTTGGCAGGAAATATTGATGATATCCAAGAAAAAAATCGGTATGACGTTATTCTTGCTAATCCTCCATTTGGCGGTAAAGAACGAGCAGAGGTGCAGCAGAACTTCCCGATTAAAACTGGCGAAACTGCATTTTTATTTTTGCAGCATTTTATCAAATCTCTTAAGGCAGGAGGCAGAGCTGGTATTCTTATCAAGAATACATTTCTCTCAAATACCGATAATGCATCGGTCAGCCTGAGAAAACTGCTGTTAGAAAGTTGCAATCTCCATACGGTTCTCGATTTGCCTCGTGGTATATTTACAGTAGGTGTTAAAACCGTTGTGCTATTTTTTGAAAAAGGTAGTGCCACCAAAAAGGTGTGGTTTTATCAACTTAATTTGGATAGGAATCTTGGGAAGACTAATGCCCTGAACGAAAAAGATTTATCTGAATTTGTGGAGCTACAAAAAACCAAAGCTGGCAGTGAAAACTCTTGGAGTATTAGCGTAAAAGGCATTAACCAAAATACCTTTGACCTCAGTGCCAAAAACCCTATCAAAAAAGAAGAAACCATCTTGCGCCAACCGCAAGAAATTTTAGAAGAAATGAAAACTTTGGATGAAAGAAGTGCCGATATTTTAAACTCCATTTTGGAGCTGATATGACGCAAGGTTGGAAAATAAAAACTATAGGAGATGTATGTAAAGTAATTGCTGGGCAATCACCAGAAGGTAAATTTTACAATAACAACCGACATGGTTTACCTTTCTATCAAGGTAAAAAAGAGTTTGGTGAAAAATATATCGGTGAACCAACAACTTGGACAATTAAAGCAACAAAAGAAGCAGAAGCAAATGATATTTTAATGTCTGTTCGTGCACCAGTTGGTCCTATAAATTTTGCAACTCAGAAAATTTGTATTGGGCGTGGTCTTGCCGTAATCAGAGCCACCAAGTTGATAGACAAAGAATTTCTTTTTAATTTTTTGTTGAAATACGAAAATGAAATTGTAGGTAATACAGGTGCAGTGTTCAATTCGATCAATAAAGCACAAATTGAAGCTATTGAAATACCACTACCACCACTCTTCGAGCAACAACGCATAGTAGCCATCTTGGATGAAGTCTTTTTCGCTATAGCCAAGGCAAAATCCAATGCTGAACAAAACCTCAAAAACGTCAAAGAACTTTTTGAGAGTTGTTTGCAAGGCGTGTTTGAAAATAATGGTGAAGGTTGGGAAGAGAAGACGCTGGCGGAAGTATGTGAAATCACACCAGGTAAAAAAGAAGCAAGGGATAAGTTGAAAGAAACTGATTTTGTTACTTTTTTACCAATGGAAGACTTAACTGTTTTAAATAAAGAAATAGATGGAGTAAAGAAAAGGCAATTAAAGGATGTTGCTGGCTCTTATACTTATTTTGCCGAAAATGATATTTTGTTGGCTAAAATTACACCTTGTTTTGAAAATGGGAAAATCGGAATAGCGCGTAATTTAATAAATGGAGTAGGCTTTGGTTCAAGTGAATATATTGTGTTTAGGACGCAAAGAAATATTGAACCTGAATTTTTATATTACTTCCTATCAAGAAATCAAATTAGAGATGAAGGAATAAAGTATATGAGCGGTGCGGTAGGTCACAAAAGGGTTTCAAAATATTGGATTGAAAATTACCTTATTCCATTTCCAAAATCGCTAAAAATCCAACAAACCATTGTTCAAAAACTCGACGTTCTATCAGCAGAAACTAAAAAAATTGAAGCCATTTATCAAAAAAAAATCAACAACTTGGAAGAGCTAAAAAAATCAATCCTTCAAAAAGCATTTAGTGGCGAATTAACCAGAGCTAAAGAGAAAGAGTTATTGTATGATAACAGAAGATGAAACACGCGCAGAACTAATTGATCCTAAGCTTCGCAAAAGCGGCTGGGGTGTTATTGAAGGTACTAAGGTTTTTCGTAATCATGCCATTACCAAAGGCAGAATTCAGATTGGTGGTCGGCGCAAAACTCCAATGCGTGCTGATTATGTATTGTCATATAGAAATCAAAAAATTGCTGTTATTGAAGCAAAACGTGCTGATTTGCAAGTTGGTGAAGGCATTGCACAAGCAAAAGAATATGCTGCAAAAATGCAGCTTAAAACAACTTTTTCCTCCAATGGCAAAGAAATATATCAAATCTGCATGGAATCTGGCGAAGAAAAGTTGGTTGATAGATTCCCTACACCTGATGAACTTTGGCAAAAAACATTCGCCGAAGAAAATTTTTGGCGTGATAAATTTGATGCAGTGCCATTTAATGACTTAAGCGGATCAAAAACACCTTATTTTTATCAAGAAATCGCTGTTAATAATGTATTGTCAGCAGTAGCCAATGAGCGGAACCGTATTTTACTTACGCTAGCAACTGGTACTGGTAAGACATTTATTGGATTTCAAATTGCATGGAAGCTGTTTCACTCTCGATGGAATTTGAAACGTGATGGATCTCGTAGGCCGAGAATACTGTTTTTGGCGGACAGAAATATATTGGCAGATCAAGCATTTAATGATTTTTCAGCTTTCCCAGAAGATGCACTGGTGCGAATTACCCCAAAAGAGATTAGAAAAAGAGGCAGTGTTCCTACTAATGGTAGTATTTTTCTAACAATTTTCCAAACATTTATGGCAGGTAAAGATAATAAGCCATATTTTGGTGATTATCCTACGGATTATTTTGATTTTGTTATTATTGATGAATGTCATCGTGGTGGGGCTAATGACGAGAGCAACTGGCGTGGCATTTTAGAGTATTTTTCACCCGCAGTTCAGCTTGGGCTGACAGCCACACCAAAAAGAAAAGGTAACATTGATACATATGCCTATTTTGGTGAGCCTGTATATGTATATTCGTTGACAGAAGGTACTAATGACGGATTCTTGACTCCGTTTAAAGTAACACGTATTCAGACCACTTTAGACGAGTACATTTATACATCTGATGATACTGTCGTTGATGGTGAAATAGAGGAAGGAAAGGTATATAAAGAAGCTGATTTTAATAGGATTATAGAAATAAAAGCCAAAGAGACAAATAGAGTAGATCTTTTTCTTTCCATTATTAATCAGAATGAGAAAACAATTGTTTTTTGTGCTAACCAAGACCATGCTGCGGCTGTGCGCGATCTTATTAACCAAAAATGTAAGAATAAAGACCAACGTTACTGTGTACGAGTGACGTCAAATGATGGTGCTATGGGTGAGCAATACTTACGTGATTTTCGTGATAATGAAAAAACTATCCCCACGATACTAACTACGTCTCAAAAACTTTCAACTGGTGTAGATGCACTCAATATTCGAAATATTGTTTTGATGCGACCGGTTAATTCGATGATTGAGTTTAAACAAATTATTGGCCGTGGTACTCGTACTTTTGAGGGCAAAGAATATTTTACTATTTATGATTTTGTTGGGGCTTACGTGCGTTATAAGGATTCTGTGTGGGATGGTGAGCCGATAGATGAAGTAACAGTTAGTGAAACAAGACAACTAAAAGTTCGACAAGACTCAGAACCATATGTTACTGAACAAGATGATCAGGAAGAAAATGAGCAGAAGAAAAATAAAAAAAAGATTGTGAAAATAAAGTTACGTGATGGAAAAGAAAGACAAATACAGCATATGGTTTCTACCTCATTCTGGAGTGCTGATGGTAAGCCGATTTCTGTAGAAGAATTTATGCAAAATCTATATGGTTCATTACCAGAATTTTTTAAAAACGAAGCTGAACTCCGTCAAATATGGTCAGATCCATCTACTCGTAAAGCATTGTTAGATAAATTAGAGAGAGCTGGGTACGATCATAATATTTTAGCAGAGCTGCAAAAATTGATTAATGCTGAAAATAGTGATTTGTTTGATGTGCTTGAGTATGTAGCATATAAAATTACGCCAATTACACGTGAAGAGCGTGTTGCCAAGGCACAAACGAAAATATTTACTTCACTTAATAACAAGCATAAAGAGTTCCTCGAGTTTGTTTTATTTAAATATATTGAATCAGGCGTGGATGAGCTTGCTCAGGAAAAACTACCAGCCTTACTAAAGTTGAAATATCTAGCTATTGTGGATGCCGAAGAAGAGTTAGGCAGTCTTGAAGGAATCAAGAATACTTTCGTGCAGTGTCAAAAACATCTCTATTAAGAAAACTTCATGCAGTTATAGTATTGGAGAACTAAATAGGTAAAAAAACAAGAACTATACAACAGATTTGAAATCTAGGGTTGCGCTTGATTTAATTAAAACTTGCCCCGGAGAGGATTTGAACCTCCGACCTGTCCCTTAGGAGGGGACCGCGCTATCCGCTGTGCCACCGGAGCCTGGAAACACCAACTTAACTAAGTTAATATTGTTTTATGGGTTAATTTTTCTAAAATATGATGAGTGGTTTTTGATAAAACGTTACTAATTTTTTCTTTTAATGATTCATGAATTTTATATTCTATTGAATAAACATCATGATCTTTGCTTTTTTCAATTAAATAATCGTCACTAGTTTTTATGTCATCGATTAATTTAAGATCTAATGCTTGTAACCCGTACCAATATTCTCCAGTAGCTATTTTTGTCAAATCAACTATTGGTCGATTATGTTTTACAAATTCTTTAAATAAATTATGAGTATCTTCTAATTCAAGAATAAATTTTTCTCGACCTTTTTGTGTGTTTTTTCCTAACATTGTTAAAGTAGTTTTATATTCTCCAGATGTATGATGTTCGACATCTATATCATATTTTTGTAATAATTTATTAAAGTTAGGTAATTGTGCCATTACCCCAATAGAACCAACTATAGCAAATGGTGCTGCAATAATAGTATTAGCCACGCAAGCCATCATATAGCCACCAGATGCGGCTACTAAATCTACGGCTACTACTAAATTAACATTATGTTGCTTGATTCTTTGTAATTGGGCTGCTGCAAATCCGTAATTATGTACAATTCCGCCATTACTTTCTAATTTTACAAAAACTTCATCATTGCTGGATGCTACGGTTAAAACAGCTGTAATTTCTTCACGTAAGTTTTCTGTTTCTGAGGCATTTAAATCACCATTAAAGGTTAATACAAATATTTTAGGTTTTTCTGTTTCTAGATCTTCCCCAGTTTGTTTAGCCAACTTTTTTTTAGCTTTTTCATCTGATTTTTTTTCTTTTTTACGTGATTTTTGTAGTTTTTTATAATCAGCCTTAGTTAGGATCTCGGATTCTAAATTATCTTGTAGATCCTCTAATTTATCATTAATACTTTCTATTTCTATGTAATTATCTTCTCTGTGTTTTTTTTTAGAAACCACCATAGCTACAAAAAAAGCAATAACCGTGAGTATTCCTAAAATAATGGTCAAAGTTTTTGCGGCAAATAAGCCATATTCTAATAAAAAATCACTCACAAGATTGCCCTTAATATAATTAACATTCTAAAAACTACTTATTTTACATTTATTGTTAAAATATACAAATTTTTCCTACCCATCAATACTAAATATTGTGATAGGATCGCATTTTGTGCTAAATTCATCCTAAATTTATTGAGTATAATTTATTTATTGGGTTTTAAATGACATTTGGTAGTTTAAGTAAAAAAGAAACTTTTTCATCTTTAAATAAATACCAAAAACAAGCTATAGGTTTATTGTCTATTGGTACTTTTTTAGAATATTTTGATCTAATGCTATATATTCACATGGCACTATTTTTAAATGAGCTTTTTTTCCCAAAAACAGATCAGCATACTGCTATGTTGCTTTCAGCCTTGGCATTTGGTTCAAGTTATATTCTGCGACCATTTGGAGCGATATTATTTGGATTGGTTGGGGATAAAGTAGGACGTAAATCAACTGTGATTATAACAACATTCATGATGGCAGTTTCGTGTGTTATCATGGCTAATCTTCCTACTTATGGTCAGATTGGTATAGCGGCTTCTTGGATTATAACTATTTGTCGCATTATGCAAGGTATGTCATCAGTTGGAGAAATAGTAGGAGCACAACTTTATTTAACAGAAACCCTTAAGCCGCCTGTTCGTTATCCATGTGTAATGTTGATGTCTATTGCTACTGTTCTTGGTACTGTGGTTGCGTTATTAATGGCTTCTCTTGTTACTTCTCATAATGTAAATTGGCGGTATGCATTTTGGATTGGAGCTATTATTGCTGTAATTGGTTTGTTTGCTAGAAATAGACTTAGAGAAACTTCTGACTTTATAGAAACTAAAAATAAAATTAAGCAATCTAATGTAAATGTAATGTTACCAACGCAGAAAAGAAATGTAGCGTTTAAAACTATATTAGCGTTATTTTTTTTGCAATCTGCTTGGCCAATATGTAGCTATTTTTCTTATATATATTGCGGTAATATTTTAAAAAACACCTTTGGATTTACATCTGTCCAAGTATTTCATGAAAACCTTATGATCTCCGTAGCTAATTTAATTTTATTAGTGATAGTTGCATATGGTAGCTATAAAACATACCCGCTCAAATTAGCAAAATTATTTTTAATTCCTTTTTTTATAATTATAATATTAGCTCCTTATCTACTAATTCGATCGCATACCGCAGGTAATTTATTTATAACTAGACTGTTAATTGTATTGTTTGCACCTGCTAGTTCTTTGGTTATTCCGGTTGCTTTTATGCATGTACCCGTTTTGAAACGATTTACTTATGTTGGTTTATCTTTAGCTGTCTCTCATTCGTTATTTTATTGTATAACTCCGTTTAGTATGGTGTATTTGGTAGAAGTTTTTAATTATTGGGGTATAACGATCATGACTCTTCCATTAGCTATATGTTTTATATGGGCTATTATGCATTTTGAAAAGTTAGAAAAAATATTTGATAATTTGGTTCCGTCGTTATGGGTTAATATGGAGAATAGCTATCAATGATTGATTTTACTAAAACATCCAAAAGGTTAATGATCGGCTGTATAGTGTTTTTAACTATATTTTTATTAAGTTTAGTAATTATGTATAAAGTGCTACATGTTAAACATAAGAATGATCATGATTCTCATTTAACTATCATAAACGAAGATCTTCCTGAATTTAGTTTGCCAACGTTAGACGATTTGCAAGTTATAGTAGATCAAAATATTTTAAAAAACAAAGTCACTTTAATAAATGTTTGGTCTAATAATTGCAGATCTTGCAAACAAGAACATGCTATTTTATTGAAAATTGCTCGGTATTTAAAAGGTAAACCAATTAATTTTGTCGGATTAAATAATCGAGATGATCATGAAAGAGCTATTCAATGGCTACATATTCATGGTAATCCATATAATATTAATCTATTTGATCAAAAAGGTAAGTTGGCGGTAGGTTTAGGTGCAAAGGGTTTGCCAGAATTATTTATTATAGATCCACATAGCAAAATACAGTATAGGTATTCTGGTGCTATAACATCTATTGTCTGGGAACAAGAGCTCCGTCCTCTGTTGGAACAGTTAGATCTGCAGTCTCATAAATAAATGTAGGCCAAAATTTCCAATTTCATGTTAAGCAACCCTGTCTTTAATGGACTATTATTTAATTATTAGCAATGGATATTTGGGAGCTTAAATTATGTCTATAACGTCTAATCTTTCCGCTACGGGGGATACATTAACAATTGCTGTACAAGGAAGATTTGATTTTAGCGCATTGCAATTGTTTAGAAATTCTTACGAAAAAATAACTCCTAAGCCAAAAAAGTTTATTATTGATTTGAATGAATCTGATTATTTAGATAGTTCTGCATTAGGAATGCTACTAGCATTACGTGATTATGCTGGTGGTGATAGCGCTAATATAAGCATTGTTAATTGTAATCCTGATATAAAGAAAATCCTAATAATAACTAAATTAGATGAGCTGTTTGCGGTTAATTAACATTAATGGTCACAAATAATTTATGAGCAGCTTAGTATATTCAAGGGATAATTTAGGATCATTGCATTCAGTAATTCAAAAATATGCAAGTTTAGTAAAAAAAATTGCACATCATTTGTTAGGTAGATTGCCACCTAGCGTTCAAGTAGAGGATTTAATTCAAGCAGGTATGATTGGTTTATTGGAAGCATATCGTAATTATGATGAAGATAAAGGTGCTAGCTTTGAAACCTATGCTGGTATTCGTGTTCGTGGTTCTATGTTAGATGAAATTCGTAAAGGAGATTGGGTTCCGCGTTCGGTACATAGGAATTCCAAAATAATTTCTGAAGCAATACGTAAAATAGAAAATCAAATTGGTAAAGATCCTAAAGATAGAGAGATTGCAGAAGCTTTAAATCTTAGCTTAGATTCATATCATCAATTATTACAAGATTCTCTAGGGGCTAAAATTTTTGGATTTGATGATATAGTTATGGGTATTGATAGCGTAGTAGACGGTGGAAGTGATCCATTGCCTGGTCCATTAGAAAAAATTCAAACAACTGATTTTAAAAAACGTTTAGCAGAATGTATTGCTGGGTTACAACCAAAAGAAAGTTTAGTGCTTACTTTATATTACACAGAAGAATTAAATTTAAAAGAAATTGGAGAAGTATTAGGGGTTAGTGAATCTAGGATCAGTCAAATTCACAGCCAAGCCATGTTAAAATTGCAATCTAAAATTAAAGAATTTGATCTTGAATAGCAACACTCTAGTCTCCCACAAAGATATTAAAATTTTAGTGGTAGATGATTTATTAACTATGCGAGATTTATTAATAAAATCATTAAATAAATTAGGATTTTTAAATGTTATTCAAGCATCAGATGGTGATATTGCATTAGATATTTTACTTAAAGATCAATTTGATTTATTAATAACCGATTGGAATATGCCAAATATGTCCGGTATTGAATTAACTGTGGCTATTAGGGCTAATACTACATTAAAAGATATTAAAATTTTAATGGTAACCACCAACGACGAAAAATCACAAATTTCTGAAGCAATATCTGCAGGTGTGGATGGATATTTATTAAAGCCGTTTACATTAAAAATGTTGGAAGATAATTTGTTGGTATTGTTGTAAAATTAAATTCATCCTGACCTATCGTTAAATAAAAAAATTTACAATACGGCTATACGATTTTTACAATGCAGTTGTGAAAATTCTAAATACTGTGTATATACAAAAAATAACAGAAAACGACACTAAAATTAAAAGGCAAGGAGGCTAAATAAATGTCAGAAGTAGAGCAATATATAGAATATATTAAAGCTATTAGATCCAATCCAGAACAAAGAGAAAGAATGTTACGTGATCTAATGCTAGTAGGATTTGAACCAAATCAAGCATGTTTAGCACGATTAGTTTCAGAACATAGTAGAGTTCATGATACGTTATTTAATCATTTTATTATTGTTGTTTTAGATGTTGGTGGACCAGTAGGGCATGTTTATATAGAACAGATGCCTTTGTATAGTAAAGAGGAAAACATATTTAAAATACAAGATAAATTTGGGTTTAATCCTAAAGGTGCTAATTTTTTATATACCGAAGGAGAATGTAAAGATGAAACTAGGCGCCACGCTGAAGGATATAGTAAAATTTCTCAAATGATTGAACTTTCTAAAGAGCAATGGGAAAAACTAGGTCGTTGGGCTGCAGAAGTTAAAGATCATAATCCAATATATTCAGCAATTGCTCATATCATACCTTTGGATAATATTTATCATTGTGCTAAATTCGTAGATGTAGCACTTAAAACCATAGGTTATGTTGATGGTTTAAAAGGAGTTTTTTCAATAAAAGACATATCAGAAATAACGAAAGAACGTTTTGTTGCAGTACTATCGCAATTATTGCCTTCCGAACAAGATTTAATAAGTAGCTGTTTAGTAGATCAGGAATCAACATATGCTACCTGTAGTCATCAAGCAGAAGATCAAATTAAAATACTAGAAGAGAAACGTCAAATAGGAAAAAAGAAATTTATTGAAAATACTATTCAAGCTTTCTTCGATATGGCAAATGCTTTTCAAACATTATTTGTTGAACTTTCAGAAGAAATGGTTGATGCGGCACGTGAAGGTATGATGTTTGGAGAGATGATGCAAAATAATTTAAATGCCATGCTTGGTTTGCCGGCACAACCAACATTATCTCTAGAAGAAATAGATTTTAAGTCAAGAAAATCAATATTGTTTTCGAAACTAGTTTTAGATGAGGCATTTAAAAGATCTGGGAAATTTAATGAACCAGATAAATGCAAGCAAAATGAGAACCATAGATATGGTTATACTATGAAACCAGATTAAAAATGAAAAATAAAATTGTAACAAGAAGTAGTGATTTTAGGCAACTAGTGGCTGATGGATGTTTGTATATTGATAAAACATCATTGATTGAAGAAGTTATACAAATAATGGATATAGATGTACAAGTCATAACTAGGCCACATAATTTTGGTAAATCAGTATTTTTAAGTATGCTTGAATGTTTTTTTAGTATGGATGAAAAAGACAATCAAGATATCTTATTTAAAGGTTTATATATTCAAAAAAGTGAGTTTTGGGAATATAAAGGAAAATTCAAGGTTGTTCGTTTATCTTTGGAAAGATTAAAGGTGATAAATTATGAAATATTTATAAACAATCTTAGAGGACTGATTAGTGATTTATATAGAAAGTTTAATTATTTACAAAATAGTGGGGTGTTGACAGAACAACAAATAAAACAATTTACTACTATTGAAGAACGTTCGATTAATGTTAGTGTTTTTACGTTAGAATGTGCAATATCAAAGTTGTGTGAATATATTTATGACGACAATTGTGCAAAAAAAATATCACAATGTAAGCCAATTGTTTTAATAGATGATTTTGATTTTGGATTGTTAGGTGCTCATTTAAATGGATTTTTTGACATTCATCAAAAGAGAAATTTATTGGCAATATTGCGATCTTTTTTGTTAAACACATTAAAACTAAAAGATCGTTGCTTTGTGTTGATAACTGGTGTAATAAACTTAACCGGGGTTAATTTGTTGCTAGGTTTAGATAATATTAAATATTATTCTTTAATAGACAATGATTTATCCAAAGGTTTTGGTTTTACTTCAAGCGAAATCATAGGTTTATTGCGTGAAACTAATGAACCAACATCTGATTATATGAAAAAATATCCAGAATTACTCAAATGTTATGGTCATTATTATTGTGGAAACCAGATGCTATTTAATCCATGGTCAATAGTTAAATTTATTGGTAAAGGACAGGAAATAACATTTCAATCTTTTAAATCTTCTTTATTTGATTTGCAACAAGATGATTTTGTTTGTAAAATTTTACAACTAATGCAACTTTCTAAAGAAGTACAGTCTAGAGAAGTACAGTTAAAATTAAAAGTTCTTTTAGAAAACGTATATGTTGAGATAATTATTGATAAATCTATACCATACAAAAAACCAGAACCAATAGATTTGCCATCTAAATGTGATAATTTCATGTTATGGTTAAATTGGTTTGGAACAACCTTGTTTCATACTTCAAAAGTATCAGAATGGTTTTTTAACCTGTTGTATTTAACTGGATATTTAACTGCTATACCATTAACCAAACATGAAATGAATAACAAACAATATAAATTAAAATTAATTATACCTAATTGTGAAATGTTTGATTATTTGACATCTTTTCTATTGGAAAAAATCAAAATTGATTATGGTTGTTTTTTAGATCGAAGCAAGATGATCTATGTGTTTGAATATGATTTAATCAATAAAATATTTTTCTTTGCTAATGAACGTAATTATCAGTGGGCTAAGGATATTATGAAATTTACAAGTCGTAGTTTTCGTTTAGGTGATGAACCGCTAAAACCTTTTAAACTTTATTACTGTGATCAAGATTGCTACCTTAGATTAGAGGGATTAACATATGGTGATGCAAAAAAATTGATAGATTTATTCAAACTTAATGGGATAGAGCATAAAAAATCTATATCTTCAAAAAATATTTATCCAGATCCTAAATACTTTTTTAATTATTTTAAAAGTACTAAAAAACCTTCTTTTTCTTGCAAACCAGAACAAGAGATTAATTTATTGGAGGAACAAAATGATTGTGATTGTCAAGATGAAGAATTGGTTAATAGTAGTTTTATTACTAATAGAGCACTATTTTTAAGTCGACATTAATTTGTAAACTAATGTCGGTGTTTATCGTGCTGTAATCCAAGTTTGTGTGGGGTTAACTTGCCTATATAATCTAAATATTTTCTAAAATTTTCTGTTAGCTCCATAATATTTTTTGTTAGTGAATTTAAAGAAGATTTTGACGTAGATTTTTTGGTGTTTTTTATGTTAATGGTAATATAATCCTCTAATCTAGATATTAGTGTTTCTTCGTCTAATCTGTGAGCATGATACATTCCAAGGAAGGACTCTATTGTAGCATCATGAATTAGATCAGTTCTAGTAAATTTAGTACTGCCAACATACTTTTTAATAGTTGCTGATGGTATAGATGTAGGTTGTTCTATAATTAGCAACCATGTATCCCAAGAAAGAGTAACACTTTTTTTAGGCAATAAAAAAGGAGTTATTATTATTTTGCCTGATATAGGATCTGTTAATGTTTCTTCTAAAAGATTGCGAAAATGAAAAATGCGCACAAGAATGCTGGTAACTCTTTTTTGTACATGGATTAAATTTTCCATTTCCGGTACTAATAAATTTTCTTCTTGTAAGTCAGGAAAAATATATTGCAAAAAGATTTTTTGAGATTTTTTAATGGAGGATTTATTTTTTTTATTAACTAGTTTTTTTAAACTATCCTCATCTTTAATTAATTTTAAAAAATTTTCACCAATATTAAAAAATGCCTTAGATAATTCTGGATCAGCAGCTCTTGCGTATTTAAAAGCCAAATGAAATATAGTATTGCCATAGTCATCAGTAACTTTTAAATCCAAGTCGGTATTTTTTATTATAATGCCAATCAATTTGAATAAATCTTGTTGTTCACTTTGGTTAGAAGAATTTTCTAATGCACCTAAAACACACATTAATATTGTTTTATTATCATAAATTGATGATTTTGCATTAATTAATTCAGGGTGTTTGTTAAATAATGTGATTGCATCAGTCGTTATCCCTTCAAATATAGATGCACAAATTTTATCCACAGTCTTTTTTTTCAGCATATACATGTCCAAATTTAAATATTTGATTATCTTATTATAGACAATAACGATAAGAACTAATATTGATAAACATAATAATATTTTAGATATGGTCATAAGGCTATATCTCACTTAGGGTTTAAGGCAAATTTAAAAATTAAAATGCTAAATGGCATTATTTAGAAATTTACCAATTTCTTATGCTACTATCTATTTTGGTTGTTTTTGATAATAATGCCATTTATTATTTATGTCCGTCGTTAAAAAATATTTATATAAAAATCCCTTGACCATATAGTTACTATATGTCTTATCTTTCCAATAAGGAGAAAAACGATCAACCAGTGGTACGTAAAAGACTTAAGTAAATTAACCGATGTATCGGTACAAACACTGCATTATTATGATCGTATTGATTTGTTAAAGCCTTCTGTACGACTATCCAATGGTTATAGAGTGTACTCCGAAAAGGATTTGTTGAAATTACAACAGATGTTGCTTTAAAATTTTTTGGTTTTGAACTTTTACAGATCACAATATTGTTAACAGGTAGCGCATCGATACTCGAGCATTTATCAAAACAAGCACGATTTTTAGAACAAAAAGCCAAAAATTATGTTACAGCTAGCATTGGGTTAAAAAGCATTATTTCTGATGTTAAATTAGAGTTACCTTTTAGATATGAAGGTTTCGTCAAAACTCGCTGCATGAGTCTGCTTTTTTAAACCGGAGAGGGTGGGATTCGAACCCACGGTACTTATTCAGTACAACGATTTTCGAGACCGTCCCATTCAACCGCTCTGGCACCTCTCCAATATTAATTAACTCTTTATAATTCTTACTTTTTAATTCTTAATTTTTATTAATTAACTTCTAATTCTTAATTTTCTCTGATTCTGACTTTTCTAGTTTTAACTTTTCTGATTCTGGCGTATTGGCATCATCAGGTGGAGAGACATCCACTTTACCAGTTATTTTAGTTTTAGGTATGCTAGGAATAGAATAACGTTTACTTTTTACGAGTGGAAATTTTGTATTAGTGGAGTGTAACGTAGGTGCATCTTGAGCATTTTCATAATTATGTCCTGTACCACCCAAATGTTTTTGATAGGTACTACAACCTGTAAAATTAAAACTACAGATTAAGCCAATTATTATAATAGCAAAAGATTTTTGATTGTTTTTTTTAATCATAAACTGCATTCCTCCTTAATTTCTAAAATATTTGCAACGGCTTGATAAGTATCTAAAACCATCGAGTGATATTGTTGAGACAAATTAGTTAATGGTAACCTGCAAGCCCCTTGAATTTTTCCTAAATAGGCAAGTAGCCATTTTACAGGAATTGGGTTAGATTCTACCATTAAAACCTTATGTAATTTATCTAATTTGTTGTTGAGTTGTCTAGCGGTTGTTGCATCGGTTGCATTTTTAGTAGCTGCTAATTTACATAGTTTATTTATAATAAAAGGACAAACATTGGCTGTAACAGAAATGACCCCCATACCGCCTTGTAAGATAAACTCCACAAAACTTGCATCGTCACCACTTAATAAAATAAATTTTTCTCCACATAATTGTTTTAATTCAGCAACTCTCTCTAATTTGCCAGTTGCTTCTTTAATTCCAACAACGTTTGGTAATTTAGCTAATTCAGCAACGGTTGTTGGCAATAAGTCACAACTAGTCCTAGACGGAACATTATATAAAATTATTGGTAATTTTGTGCTAGATGCAATTTTAGAAAAATGTAAGATTAAACCATTTTGGGTTGGTTTGTTATAATAAGGTGTGACAATTAATGCTGCGTCTACCCCTACTTGTTCTGCTAAAGATGTTTTTTTAATAGTAGATTTAGTGCAGTTGGTGCCAGTACCTGCAATAATAGCTAATTTATTTTCAGCAGTTTGTTTAGCTGTTTCTAATAATTTTGTCCATTCTTTAGGTTCTAATGTAGCAGCTTCTCCAGTAGAACCTGCGATCACTATACCATTGGTTCCTTGATTTATATGCCAAGTTATTAATTCTTTAAATTTATTATAATCGATGCGGTGTGATGTTTTTTGCATAGGAGTGATAATGGCTACTATGCTTCCAGTTAGATTACTCATAAACTTCTCCTTTTATAGAAGTAGAAGATGCAACAGCTCCATTTTTAATAGCTTCGATAATTTTGCTAGAAGATACATTGCAATCTGGGATTAATGGTCGATCTAATAAATAAACTTTTCCACCATTTTTTAATACATATTGAGCACCCTCATATTCTGGGATTTCTTCAATAGTTTTAAAAGCTTCTTTACTTTTAACTAAGATATCTGGGTTTAGAGTTTCTATTAATTTTCCTGGTCTTATTTCATTAAAACCAAAAGATACTACCCAATCGACAGCCTTTAATCCAGCCAAAACTTGCATACGCTGTTCTAGATTATTAATTGGTCTATTATTGCCTTTCAAAGTTTTTATAGATGCATCATCGTTAACAGCAACTACTAACCTATTCCCAAGAGATTTAGCTTTTTCTAGGTAATGAATATGTCCAGCATGTAATACATCAAAACAACCATTTACTAAGACAATAGTTTCGCCTAATAATTTTTGTTGATGAATGATCAGTGCTAATTGTTCTGTTTCAACAATACCAAGATTTAAGGCATGAGTGGCTGATTTTTGTTCAGTTTGTTTTAATTCTGATTCTAATTCCTCGATAGAGATACATGATGTTCCAAGCTTACTTACTACGATACTAGCTGCAATAGTGGCTAAATGGCATGCAGTATGTAGATTGTTGCCACTTGCGACACAAGCTGCAATAGTTGCGGTTACTGTGTCTCCGGCTCCAGTTACATCAAAAACTTCATGGCTATGAGATACAAAATGTTGATCTTGGTAGTCTTTAGTTAATAATGTAAGGCCATTTTTCCCTCTAGTTATAATTAAGGCTTGTAAATTTAAGTGCTCAATTAAATTATGTCCTTTTTCAAAAAGATCTTGTTCTGAATAATCGACTTTACTAGCGGAGTGGTTCATATTAACCATTTGCTGAAATTCTTTAAGGTTAGGAGTTAATATTGTAGCGTTTTTATATAATGAACAATCAAGATTTTTAGGATCAACAATAATAGGTATATTATATTTATTAGCTTGACTAATAAATATTTGATGGTTTTGTAATGTTCCTTTATTGTAATCAGATAATACTAAAGCATTATAAATATTTTTGTTTAAAGTTTGTTGGAAAATATTTGTTAGATCAGTAAAACTTTCGATACAATAACCTTTTTCTCTATCCAATCTAAATAATTGTTGATTATTACTAATAATTCTTAATTTATTTATGGTTGGTGAATTTTTATGTATGGTCAACAAATTTTTAATTTTTGGTTGTTTAGATAGTAATTCTTCTAGTGTTTTACCTGCTGGATCATTTCCAACAATACCAATTAAATCTACGTTACAACCAAAGGCAGCTATATTAAGTGCAACGTTTGCAGCACCACCAGCTCTATGATCTGTGTGTTCGACTAATACTATGGGTACTGGTGCTTCAGGGGAAATTCTGGTGGTTTCTCCTATCCAATACTCATCCAACATAATATCACCAACAGTTAAGATTCTACTATCTGAGAAGTTAAATGACTTTAATGGCATGGTTAGATTTTTATCCTAAATAATAAAATTATGGTCTATTCATTGCTTATAATAAATCCGCATTATATCCTTATACATTAAAGTAATTAAAGAGCAAATTTATTAAAATTTAAGTAACTAGTATACATATGTTTCAACAACCAAACCAAAAATTACATTTAATAGAGCCAACTTTAACAAGTTTATCTGGGCATGAATACGGATATGTAGCGAGTTTAATAAATGCCAATAAAAACTTTGGTTTTAGTATGCAAGTATGGTTGGGTAAGGCTGTTGATAATAAAGAAGTTCTTAGTAAATTATTACATTTAAATAAATGTTCAGTAAAAATTCACAAGTATTTTATAAGGCCAATCAGACAAATACAAAAGATTTTTTTATATTATAATTTTTTGAAAAACCAACAACCATTCTATGTGTGTACTAGCGGTTTGTTAGATTTAATTGTTTGTGATTTTTTAATAAAAATTTTTAAATTTAATAATTATGGTCGAGTAGCATTCTTTCATTTTCATCAATTTAATAAAAAACCAAGTAAAATCCAGACGTTAAAAAAAATCAGTAAAACAGCAAAAGAAAATTTTAAAATTTTAGCAACAACAGACAATTTAATTCAAATATTTTTAGATTGTGGTTTTAAACAATGTAAAACAATTGCATGTCCTAGCTTTGCTCCAAAAAACTCAATAGAAAAAATAAAATATGATTTTAATAAAATTTTATATGCTGGCGTTGCAAGACAAGATAAAGGATTTTCGTTGGTTGTTGATACTATAATTGCTATGCAATCAAAACATTCTAATTTGCCGTTCATGTTACAAATTTCTACACCAAATTCTAATCGATTAGATAAACAAATAGCATTGGCCTTAAGTAAATTACAGCCAATTGCGCATCTAAATCATAAAATCAAACTTTGTAGATCTGCATTAACTGCTTTGCAATATCAAGAATTATTTTTAGGTGCTATTTGTTTGTTGGTTTATGATCAAAAACAATATGCAGATAAATTTAGTGGTGTAACGTTGGATGCATTTTATGCTGGTTGTCCTGTTATAACAGTTGGTGATACTTGGATGGGGGATATTACATTACGATTTAATGCAGGTATTGTTTTGAAACAACCAACAACTATTACGATAAGTGATGCAATTTTAAAAATCATAAATCAATATAGTTATTATCATGAGAATGCTAAACGTGCAGCACAATATTTAATTGCAGCGCACGATCCAAAGCATAGTCTGCAAGCAGTATATGATTATCTATGATGTATCTACTGATAGCGCAGCGCAAACTTTACAAATTGCTGATTTGTTTGTTAAAAATGTTTTATTAGATATTTTACAGCCTCAAGCCAATATTATTTATTTAATCGGTGATTTAGGTTCCGGTAAAACGACATTTATGCGAGGTATACTATCAAGTTTTGGATTTGATGGTCCAGTTAAAAGCCCAACATATACTATTGTAGAGGCTTATCCAAAATTAACAATTCCAATTTATCATTTTGATCTATATAGAATTGAGCGGGCAAATGAGTTGGAATTAATAGGAGTTAGAGATTATTTGCATGATAAATCCATTTGTTGTTTTGAATGGCCTGATAAAGGTTTTGGGCATATTCCAGATCCGGATTTTACGGTACAATTAGATATACTTGGTGATGATTCAAGACAAATTATAATTAATGCTAATAAAAAATAATTTAGGTGGCCTATATTTATAATATGGGCATAAGAGATTTTATATATCAAACAGTCATAGATTCAATACTTAAAGTAGAGATTTCAAGAATGTCTGAAGCAATAGGTGAGTATGCATCAAAAAGATTGCCAGAAATATTACAAGAATCATCGTTACCTCAATCTATAGATTCCGGACCAGAACAAACCATTGTTTTAGGGCCAAACATTGGTAATTGGATCAAACAATCTATCGTTAGTCATCCTCAGTTTATTAAAGTATTGAGTTCTCAAGCAGCTCAAATAGGATTAAATATTGCAACGGAATATTATAAGATCCCAGCAAATGAACTTCCCGCTAACCTAACACAAGAGTTAGCACTGGATATGATAAATGGTGTAAATACTCTAAAAAAATTATTTCAATCTTTACCTGCCCCACCTGCTGATGTTCAAAAATGGTTAGATGGGAATGATTATGAATCAAAAGTATATTTAAATAATATAGCAGTTAGTTTATCTAGGGATGCTTTTGTACATCTTATTCCGGAATTTATGACAAAACATTATACTGGTAAATTATTAATGTGGTTTGTATCTAAAGAAAGTATATCTAATTTTTTAAAAAAATTTGTACATAAAGTTATTCCTGACAATATATTAAGTATTGATCACAGCAAAGCAGGTATAGAAAGACCAACACTAATAGGTTTAGTAACAAATAGAGCAACAGGAATGTGGAATAGTTTGAAGGGAATATTTGGTTTACAACCACCACCTTCCGACGATTTGCCAATAATAACTAAAAATTGGCTGAAGGATAATGATTATCCAAAACTAGAGACACTTAGAGGTGTATATAAATCTACATATGAGCAAGTACAGCAATTAAAAGATGAATCAAATAAATTGTTAAAACAATTAGAATCGTTAGAAAAGGATATTAAAGGCGCAAAATTGAATGATTTTGATGATCTTAAAAGTAATCTTCTTAAAAGTAATCTTGATAGAGTTGATCAAGATCTTAGGTTAGTTAATAATTCATTGAGAAGTAATTTAGGTGAATTTGATAGAGATAATTCAAGTTCAATTGAAAATGAACAAAGAAAAAAAGATTTTACAGATAAAGCTGATCAAATTATAAATAAGCAATTTACAGATCTTAAAGAAACTATTCTTAAAATGGATGCAAAATTACATGACTTACGCCAATTAAAAGTAACTTTTGAAGAAGACGCTAAGCGTCGAGGGCACTCAGTAATTAATACCATAAAATCTTTTAATATTATTAATCGATTAACGTCAAGCAATCCAAAAGTTCAGCCAAAAAACAATTCCGATACTCCAAAAAATTCTTAGAATAATTCAATATAAATGATAAAATACTTATTGTTAGTTAGGAGCTGTGCAAAAAAACAGTCTGCTAGTATTATTGTTCGTGTTTAAATTATGAAAAATATTTTTATAAAATTTATTGTATTTATTATATATAGTTTTTGTGTAGTTAGTTGCTATGCATCAAATATTGTTAAGCCAGTTAATATTTATAGTGTTAGAATTTGGCCGTCACCAGAAAGCATTAGAGTAGTTTTTGATCTTAGCGAACAAGTCGATTATAAAATTTATAATTTAACTAATCCTAATCGAGTAGCTATTGATTTTAAAAATGCTAAATTAAATGTCAAATTGGAAGCAGATTTAAATAAAGCCCCAAGACATTCTCATATTAGGCAAATACGTACTGGCACCCATAAAGAAGGAGTGCGAGTGGTATTTGAATTAGACGATTCAGTGACACCTAATAGTTTTACTTTAAAACCTAATGAGCGTTATGGACATAGATTAGTTATAGATCTGGAATCTAACGAAAAACAAGAAATACTAGCTTTGTTTGATTTAGATGAATTGGATAAAGTAAAAATTAATAAACAAAAACATGATCATGATCCAATATTAAATATTACTAATACTCCTAAAATAACTTCTAAAATTAATCCACTATCAACCCAAAAATTAATTGTAGCAATTGATGCAGGACATGGTGGAGAAGATCCAGGAGCTGTAGGGCGTTATGGTACGCTAGAGAAAGTGGTAGTTTTAGAAATTGCTAGAATGTTAAAAGATGAAATTAATAGTAAACATAATATGCAAGCTTTTTTAATTAGAAATGGTGATTATTATGTTGGACTTCGTGATAGAAGGTTAAGAGCTAGGAAACATAAGGCTGATTTATTTATATCTATTCATGCAGATGCTTTTTCTAATTCTAGAGCTGATGGTGCGTCAGTGTTTGTGTTGTCAGAGAAAGGAGCATCTAGTGCAGCAGCGAGGTGGTTAGCAGAGTCCCAGAACCGAGCGGATACTATAGGTGGAGTTAAACTTGAACATGGAGATGATAGTTTAACTTCAATGATCTTAGATATGTCACAAACAAAAAATTGTGAACTAAGTGTTGATGCTGCAAAGAATATTTTAGGATCTATGAAAAAAACTGTGGTGTTGCATAAACCTCACGTTGAGCAAGCAAGTTTCTCTGTACTTAAAGCTCCAGATATGCCATCTGTGTTAATAGAAACTGGATTTATTTCTAATCCACGCACTGAGTTGAAACTTAAAGAAAAAACTTATCAACAAAAAATCGTAAAGAGTATAATTTGTGGTATAGAACAGTACTTTTCATCTCAACCTAAAAGAAGTAATTTTTATGATCAAAAGAATTAAAGTTTTATCAGAATTTGTTGTAAATCAGATTGCAGCAGGAGAAGTTATTGAAAGACCAGCTTCTATCTTGAAAGAATTATTAGAAAACAGTATAGATGCTAACAGTTCCATGATTAGAATTTATTTAGAAAATGGTGGAATTTCTAGTATTAAAGTTGTAGATAATGGAGACGGTATTCATGATGATGATTTACCATTAGCGTTTATTCAGCATGCTACCAGTAAGATAACTACTGCAAGTGATTTGTCCAATGTGATTTCATTAGGGTTTAGAGGTGAAGCATTAGCTAGTATTGCATCGATCGCTAAAACTAGCGTTATTTCTCAACAAAAATCACCACATGGCACGACAATTGAAGTTAAAGACGTTTTTTATAATATTCCAGCAAGACGAAAATTTTTACGTTCGAGCAAAACAGAATTTAATTATACTCAAGAGCTTTTTAAGAGAATTGCATTAAGTGATTTTTTTGTGGGATTTATGTTGTACCATAACAACAAATTAATTAAAAATTTACCAGCAGCTATATCTGATGATGTGATGCAAAAAGAAAAAAGAATTATTAAGCTTTTCGGGAACAAATTTATAGAAAATTCTACATTTTTTAGTTCTTTGCACAGTGGTATGGAGTTGTCAGGGTGGGTGGCAACTAGTTGTGATATTTCAGGTTGCCAGATCCAGTATTTTTATATAAATAATCGTATGGTAAAAGATAAATTGTTAAATTCAGCTGTTAAACAAGCTACACAAAAATTATTTTTACCCCAAGCATATTGTTTGTATATAAATTTAGATCCAATGTTTGTAGATGTTAATGTTCACCCTACTAAGCAAGAAGTAAGATTTTCTGATCCGAAAGTTGTTTATGCGTTTGTGTACGAAAGTGTACTAGAAGCTTTGGGAAGTTTAAAACACCGGGCAGTAACTCAGTTACCAGCTAAAGAAGTAAATTTGTATAATAATGATATTAAATATAACAATCTTAATTACAGTAATAATCATGGTTTTAGTGATGAACATAATGATAACAATATAATATTGCCAAATAGCGAAGAGATAGTTGCGTCATCTTTGCATAATTTAAAGCTTGCTTCTTGCTCTAATGTTAATGCCAATGCTAATGGAAAATCAACAAAAAATTCTTTTGATGTTAAATTGTTTCCTATATTTAACAATCAATATTTAATTGCTGAAAGAACAATTTCAGACGTTACACAATTAATGTTTTTGGATGTTTTGGTTGGTTTGAAATGGTTGATTGAAAAAAAATTACAGCAACACAAAAATCTTTTCAGTTATCAATTAATAATTCCAGAAAGAGTTAATATAGATTGTGGTAACATAAATAACGTAGAATCATATATTAAATTGTTGGAAAAATTTAAGTTTGCAGCAGATCAGATTCATGAAAATGTTTTGTTAATTAGATCTATTCCAGATTGTTTAAATTTATTTAATGTTAATATTAATTATAAAAATTTTTTAAACGAGCTGTTGCAGTTTAAGGGTGTGACAATTGATAAATTGATTAACAGCTTAAATAATAAAGAATTTATAAATCTTATATTGTCTAATGTTAGCGCGAAGCAATTGGATTTATATACGAAAAACGATTTAACGCTTTTAATTGCAGAATTAATTGAAGAAGATTTTTGTTTTTCGGTGTTTGGTGAACAAGAATTTTCTAAATTGGTATAATAAATATATACCTAGGAAATTAAAAATATAAATTATTAACTTATATTATTTCCACAACATGATACGAGACTTATAAGATTGAAATCCTGGAGAATTTTCAATATATACTTCTCCTACATCTCTAAAACCATTTTTTAAAAATAGCTGATAAGATAATTTATTTACGAATGGTTTTGGCCAACAAATCACATCAACAATTAACGCATTTGAACATTGTTTTTTACAGGCTTCTATAATCAATTTACCGACACCTTTTCTTCTATAATTTGGGTAAACGTCAAGTTCATAAATATAAGTAGAATCAACTGCTATTTTTTGCCATTCATTTTCAGAAATAGAGAAAGTTGCTTCTCCATGTATGGCATTTTTATTTTGATCATAATCACTAGTTGATCTAAGAATAGCATACCCTGCTAGCTTATTATGAGAACTTTGATGGTTGTGTATGCAAGCTGTCATAATAGACCCATGATCATGGATCAAGTCTCTTTTTAAGTGATTAGTATCCATTTCTTCAACAAGAAAACCATCTTTAATATCTAGATCAGTTATTTCTTTTGTAGACTTTTTATTAATTAAGAGTAGTTTTTGCAAGAGCAGTGCTTGATCTATAATTTCTTCCACATAAGGATGAGTTGAAGGAATAGAATAAACTAAAATTTCACCTAATGCTTTATTATAAGATTTTAAGACAGGTGTTTCATTTTTCAAAACAGTAGAGCAAGTAATAGCCCACGTGGGCATGCTGTTACTAATACAGCTGACAATAAATATCCAAATAAAATTAATCCTTTTCATCTTCATAAATACATTATGCTCCATTTATTTCATTGAGTTTTATTGTACTGTATAATCGTTTGCTCAACAATGAGCTTGGATTACGAATAAAACCTTTGAGGGAGGTATAGTATTATTACATTTGCAGCACTTTCTGAATCTCATTTTCCGCTATTGCTTAAATGGTTAGAAACTCCTCATGTTAAAGCTTGTTGGGATCAGTATATAAAATATGATCTTGATTTGGTGAAAGAAAAATTTGGAAAATATATTCATGGTATACCAATATCAAATGTGCCAAACAAATCGGTTCACGCTTATATAGTGCATTTGGGTGATACTCCAATTGGTTATATACAAAGCTATAATGCTTGTTATCATGCACAAAAAAACGGGATAGATTCAAATTTAATTCCAAAAAATTCGGCAGGTATAGACATATTTATTGGTGAAGAAAAGTTTTTAGGTAAAGGATTTAGTTCTTTAATAATAGAATCTTTTTGGAGTCAAATAGTTTCGAAACATTTTGAGCATTGTTTAGTTGATCCGGATGCAAATAATATTAAAGCGATTCGCGCGTATGTTAAGGCTGGATTTACAGTGGTTTCATCGCTATCAAATGATAAAACCACATGGATGATTTTATGAATTACTTTAACATCACTGCCATTAAGTTAAGCCATCCACCCGGCGGCTAAAGCCGCCACCCTCCTTCGAAGCGAAGGAGGGTTAACTACAAGCAACTTAATGATTTTTTTATAAAAAAATTAAAAAAGTTTAGTATATTAGTATAATTTTAAATAAGTAATTTTAAATTTGTATAAATCTAACCCTCCTTCGCTTCGAAGGAGGGTGGCGGCGTTAGCCGCCGGGTGGATGGCTTATATTAGATTGTAGTTTCTCGTATCTTGGTTCTTGATATAAGTGGAATTGGTTATTAAACTGTAAAAAATTAGTTAAGTATAAAATCATGAAAAACAAAACCGCCATTTTTTTAATGGGACCAACTGCATGTGGTAAAACTAATCTTGCTATATCTATGTCTCAAAATATCCCTGTCGAAATTATTAACGTTGATTCTGCGCAAGTATATATTGGAATGGATATTGGTACTAATAAACCTACTAAAGAAGAATTAGCCATAACTCCTCATCATTTAATTGATATTTGTTCGCCAAAAAATAATTATTCAGTAGCAAAATTTTGTAATGATGTTAATAATTTGTTAACAGAAATTCATAATAGAGGGAAAATTCCACTACTAGTAGGTGGTACAATGCTATATTTTTATGCATTGTGTTTTGGTTTATCTAAGTTGCCATCACAAAATTTAGAAATTCGTAACAATATTAATTTAGATGCAGAACAATATGGTTGGCCAAACATGCATGTTAAATTGGCCGAATTAGATCTAAAGGCTGCTAATAATATAGGAATCAACGATAGTCAACGCATTCAACGCGCATTAGAAGTTATTTCCATAACAGGACAAAAGTTTTCTGATTATTTAATAGAACGTAATAGTTTTATGAATGATTGGAATATTCAATACTTTGCAATTGTTCAAAATGACAGAAAAGTTTTACATAAGAAAATTGCTGATAGATTTTATATAATGTTAGAAAAAGGTTTAGTTGATGAGGTCGCTCGTCTATTACAACAAGAAATACCAATAGATATGCCGTCAATGCGTTGTGTTGGTTATAGACAAATAATTGAATATTTACAAGATAAAGTACCTGAACAGGAAGCATATCAAAAAGTCATTTTTGCAACCAGACAATTAGCTAAAAGACAGTACACATGGTTGCGTAAATGGCAAACCTTAGTGGATTTAAACATACTGCAAACAGAATTATCAGAGCAACATAATTTATGGTTGATTACACGTAATGTAAAGTGTTAGACTTCATTATTAATATTCTGGATTGGGGAAAAAATTATGTCTAAATGGCAGACAATACAGGATCCATTTTTAAATGCATTGCGCAAAGAAAGGATACCTGTGGCTATTTATTTAGTGAATGGTATAAAGTTGCAAGGAAATATAGAATCATTTGATCAGTTTGCAGTATTATTAAAAAATACAGTAAGTCAGATGGTATATAAGCATGCTATTTCTACTATAGTTCCTGCTCGTAATGTTCGTATAGTTTCAGATGTAAAAAGTGAAGAAGAAATGTCACTGGAAGTAGAGCAAGAATTTGTCGAAATTCATAGTTAATTATTGAGATTGATATAGTTTTTAAAAGTTTTATACATTGTTAGAAAAATTACAATATTTACCTCAGCAAGCACTATTAATTCATATTAAGTTACTACATTCTGTTTATGATAGTGCGGTTAGTGCGATAGAGTTTCAAGGTCTTGCAAAATCTAGCGATATTATAATTTTAGATTTAATTATTTGTCGTCTTAATAGACAATCAATAGATGCAAAGTATTTAATAGGTAAGGGTAAGCTTACTGAAATTAGTGATATCGTTGTTAAAAACAATGTTAGTTTAGTAATCTTTAATTATGAACTTTCCGCATCGCAACAAAAACATTTAGAAAAATTTTTAAATTGTAAAGTATTAGATAGAACAGAATTAATTCTTCATATTTTTGCTAAGCGAGCTAGAACCTTTGAAGGTAAGTTGCAAGTTGAATTAGCTAGATTGCAGCATCTATCTACCAGATTAGTGAGAGTTTGGACCCATTTAGAGCGTCAAAAAGGTGGGGTTGGTTTGCGTTCTGGTCCTGGGGAACAACAGATTGAAATAGATAGGCGGATCATAAGAAATAAAATAAAGAATATTACTAAAAGTCTTGAAAAAATCAAAAAACAACGCAAATTACAGCGTACTGCTCGTAAGAAAGCTATGTTTTCTACAATATCTTTAGTAGGTTACACCAATTCTGGTAAATCAACGTTATTTAATTTATTAACTAATTCTAAAGTATCTACATTAAATATGCCATTTGTAACATTAGATCCTATTTTACGTACTATGTTTATTCCGAAGGTTGGATCAGTAATTTTGGCGGATACTGTTGGATTCATTAAAGATCTTCCACATCACTTAATAGATGCGTTTAAAGCAACTTTAGAATCCATTAATGCATCAGATTTATTATTGCATGTTATCGATGTTAGTGATAATGATTCTTTTGAACGTAAGCAAGATGTGCTTAATGTTTTAGAAAAAATTGGTGCTGTCGATATTCCAATTTTAGAGATCTACAATAAAATAGATAATAATCAAACAATAATAGATTTGCCATCAATAAATTGTTGTTTAACTGACACTCAGGGTTTTGGTTATTCTGGTGTTGGGGTTAAAATTTCTGCGTTGTATAACTTAGGTATAGAAAAATTAATTATGGCTATAAGTAATAAGTTATGTGTAGAATTAGTCCATTGCCAGTTAAAATTAATGCCTAATAATGCAAATATTAGGATAGAATTGTTAAAGTTGGGTGCAGTAGAGAATGAAACTATAGATCAAACAACTGGAGAATTTAAGTTAGATGTTACTATTCAAAAACAATGTTGGCGTGTTTTATGTAATAAATTTATAGATTTACCTAAAATGATCGTGACATAATAAGTAGAGAGAAAGAGAGTATGGATCAATTAAGTATGGCGTGGAATGAACCTGGATCTAACGAGCCAAATAATAACAAAGATAATATAGATGGATCTGATGATAATTCTGATAGTAATAGTGATAAAAAAAAGAATATGTATAAAAATCGTAATCAGCAAGATGGGCCACCAGATCTAGAAGAAATTTTTAATAATTTACGCAAACAAATATTATCTTTTTTAGGAATTAAAAAAAGTAGTATTGGTGGTGGCAGTAATAAGTTTGCTGAGTTTAGTGGCAATAACAATAATTTTTTTATTATGTTGTTATTGGGTATTGTTATACTAATATATTTATTGGCAGGATTTTATATTGTTAATCCAGCCGAGCAATCAGTTATAACTAGGTTTGGTAAATATAATCGTACGGTAGGACCTGGTCCTCATTGGATCCCTAGATTTATTGAATCCAATACTATTGTTAATAGCGAGCAAGTAGGTTTTAGTAGACATAGTGCTTCTATGTTAACTCAAGATGAAAATATAGTATTTGTTGAAATAGAATTACAGTATCGAATTTCAGATGTACACTATTATTTGTTTAGAGTCTCTGAACCAATAAAGACATTAAAGCAAGCAGTAGAAAGTGCTATGCGTCAAGTAGTTGGGCATGCAAAATTAGATTTTATTATGACAGATGGTCGTGCTCAAATTTCTGAAGACATAAAACAGCAAGTAACTAGTATTTTAGAGCAATATAATGCTGGTATTCAGGTTATAACTGTGGCGTTTAAGGAAGCAAAAGCACCAGAAGCTGTTAAAAGTGCATTTGATGATGTAATTAAAGCTAGAGAAGAACAAGAAAGGTTAAAACATGCTGCAGAGGCATTTGCTAATAAAATTGTACCTGAAGCCAAAGGTGATGCGGAGCGTATGTTAGTGGAAGCTGAAGCATATAGACAAGAAGTAATCGCTAAAGCAATTGGTGATACATTAAGATTTAATTCGGTTTTAACTGAATATAATAAGGCACCAGAAATTACTAAAAAAAGGCTATATATAGATACATTAGAAGAAGTATTGTCCAACACTAGTAAAATTGTTGTTGATTTGAAAAATGCTAATAACTTGGTTTATTTACCACTAGATAAATTAATTAGCAATAACAAAAACCAAGGTGGTGTTGATGGAGAAATTAAGCAATGATCAATAACTTAAAATTTAATTTTAAATATCTTAATAATACGCAAGTAATTTTTGCTACATTAATAGCTACCTGGGTTTTATTTTTAAGCTTATATACAGTATACGAAACAGATAAAGTTATTGTGTTACGTCTAGGTAAATTGCTACATGGCAGTAATAATAAACCATTAATTATTGGTCCAGGATTACATATAAAGTGGCCTTTTATTGATGATATACGTAGCTTTGATACTAGATTGAATATGTTAGATATTAAATCTTCTAGGATAGTTACCAACGAAAAAAAAGATGTTTTAGTAGATTTTTATGTTGAATGGAGAATTGATGATCTAGAATTGTTTTATACACGTACAGAAGGCAATAAAGCAAAAGCTGAAACTTTATTAAGTCAAAAAGGTATCGATGGTCTGCGGGCTGAGTTTGGTAGAAGTAGTATCCAAGAGGTGGTTTCTGGAGTTCGAGTAGAGTTAATGGACAAATTAAGAAAATCTACTGATGAACATGCTGCCAATTTAGGAATTACTGTGATTGATGTACGTATTAAGAGAATTGATTTGCCTGACGAAGTAAGTGGTGCAGTTTATGATCGTATGAGTTCTGAGCGTGCCAGGGTTGCTAGTGAGTTGAAAGCTAAGGGCGAGGCTAATGCTATAGTGATACGTGCTAATGCTGATAAAACTAAAAGAATTTTATTAGCAGAAGCTAATCAAGAAGCAAAGCATATTCGTGGTAATGGTGATGCAGAAGCTAGTAGAATTTATGCTAAAGCATATCAACAATCACCACAGTTTTATGAGCTATATAGAAGTTTAGAGGCGTATAAAAAAGTATTTGATAATAAAAGTGATATTTTAGTGCTAAAACCAGACAGTGAGTTTTTTAAATATTTTAATAGTGGTTCGGGTGCGTCTAAGTGAAAGATCCATTTGCTGAACGAGAAGCTGAAAAATACCAAAATCCTATTCCCAGTAGAGAATTTATATTAGGTGTGCTTCAATCCATTGCCACTCCAGTACATTTTAATCAATTAAAAAAAGAACTGCATATAAATGGTGAAGAAGAGAGAATTGCTTTGCGTAGGCGGTTGCGAGCTATGGTGCGTGATGGTCAATTAGGTAAAATACATAAAAATTATTGTTTGAAAGACTTTGTTAATAAATATAATTCGAGTAAAACTATAGATCAATTTAATGAATCTAATCAACCAATGAAAAAAATAGTTGGTAAATTATTTCAAGTTAATGGCTTTATTTATGCTGTTCCATTTTTAAATAAAGATTTTGGGCAGGATGTTTTAATACCCGCAGGCCATGAACATGGTGCTCAGATTGGGGATTTTGTAGTTTTAGAAGTTATTATGCCGGTTTTTAAGTGGGCAGATCCTGTTGGTAAAGTTATTAAAATTTTAGGAAAAGCTGATGATCGTGATGTATTAATACACTCATCAATAGTTAGTTTAGATATTCCATCTGTTTGGAACGTAGATGTTAAAAAGCAAGTTTCTGAAACCAATACAAACATAGAAGATAGTGTTATAAAATCTAGGGTTGATTTAAGAAATTTACCATTAGTTACTATTGACGGCGAAGACTCTAAAGATTTTGATGATGCAGTATTTTGTGAAGTTAATAAGCGTGGTGGCTGGAAATTACATGTGGCAATTGCAGATGTTAGTCATTATATAACCCAGGATAGTGCTATAGATCATCAAGCATTATTGCGTGGTAATTCTGTATATTTTCCTGGCAAAGTTATTCCAATGTTGCCAGAATTGTTTTCTAATGAATTATGTTCGTTAAAACCTAATGTGGATAGATTATGTATGGTATGTTCCATGCACGTCAGTCAAAGTGGTAAAGTAACAAAATATGATTTTTATGAAGCAGTTATGCGTTCCAAAGCACGTCTGACTTATAATCAAGTTGCTGAAATATTAGCTGAAAATAAAAAAAATCACGGTATAGATAAAGCAGTATTAGCGAATTTATTAGAATTGCATAATGTATTTGTAGTTTTACATCAAGAACGTCAAAAAAGAGGTGCTATTGAATTTGAAACTTCAGAAAGTAGAATAGTTTTCAATAAAAAAGGGGAAGCTATTGATATAAAAGCTGTAAAACGTAATGTGGCTCATAGAATTATAGAAGAGAGTATGTTGTGTGCTAATGTAGCTACTGCTAAGTTTTTAGAAAAAAATAAAGTATTAAGCATTTATCGGGTTCATGAGGGGCCAAAATCTGTTAAATTAATCGATTTAAAAGCCTTTTTAGCCGGGGTTGGTTTATCATTAGATAGCGATAATAATCCAACTCCACAAGATTATTCACGGCTGTTACAAAGTATTAGTCATCGTGCCGATGCCGATGTAATTCAAATGATTTTATTACGCTCTATGTGTCAGGCTGTATATTCTATAGATAATATAGGACATTTTGGGTTGGCATATCCAGCGTATACTCACTTTACATCTCCTATTCGTCGATATACAGATCTACTGGTTCATAGACATATTAAATCAATATTAAGTAACAATACCAATAAGCTTCATTTACCGACTGAAAAAGTAAAAGAAGTAGCTGAACATTGTTCTATGACCGAACGTCGTGCAGACGATGCAACCAGAGAAGTAATTAAAGCATGTAAGTGTCAGTACTTGAGTAAATATGTAGGGCATAAGTTCGTTGGTATTATTTCTGGAGTGACTAAATTTGGTCTATTTGTAGAGCTTAAAGATATTTATATAGATGGCCTGGTGCATATTAATTCTTTGGGTCAGGATTATTTTGTTCATGATCCAGTACACCATAAATTAATAGGCGAAAGAACTGGTATAATTTATTCTTTAGGTATGGAGTTACAGGTTATAGTAAGTAAAGTTGATTTAGATAGAAGGCGGATAGATTTCGTATTGCAAGATAGTGATAGAAGTAAAAAATCTGTGGTTAAAAAATCTAGTGTTTCAAGATCTAAAAGTAAAAGTAAAAAATTCAGCAAAACTAATAAACCCAGTGTTGCTAAACATGCAGTTCATGCTCATAAATTGTCTACTAAAGGCATAGCTAAAGGTAAAAACACTCAAACTACAATCGCGACTAAAATTAAAAAAGCTCAACCAAAAAAATTCAAATTTAAAAAACCTCAATCTAACAAGCAAAAATAACAATGTTTTATAAAAAAACTGGTAAAACACCTAACAAACATAGTAAGCCTAATAGGCACTCCACAAAAACAACTGAGACAGCGTTTGCTGACAAAGAGATAATATATGGTATTAATACTATACAAGTGTTAATAAACACTGATCCTAGTAGAATCATATCGATTTTTTGTGAGAAAAAAAATACAACTGTAATTAATTCAAAAATTAAAAACATTTGCGATCTAGCTCGGGATCAGCAAATTTCTGTACAAGACACCAATACTGCAACTTTAGATAGATGGTTCGTAGAGCCTGTTAATCATCAGGGAATTGCAGCACATATCAAACCAACAAAATTTTTAGAAGAAGAGGATTTGATTGAATTAGCTAATCAAATCAAACCTTCGAAAGCTATATTTTTGGTTTTAGATAGTGTGCAAGATCCTAGAAATTTAGGAGCATGTATTAGAAGTGCAGCAGCTATTGGAGTAAGTGCGGTTGTTATTTCTAGAAATGCAACTTGTGATGTAACAGCTACTGTTAAAAAAGTGGCAAGTGGTGCAGCAGATATTATACCAATTGCCAAAGTAGGTAATTTGGTTAATTGTTTAAAACAATTACAAAAACACGGGGTCTGGGTGATATCGTTAGCTGCGTCTCATGCGCAAAATTTATCTGCGATTGATCTTACTGTTCCAGTTGCTTTAGTGTTAGGTTCAGAAGAGCTAGGAGTGCGTAGCCTTATTAAGCAGCATAGTGATTTTTTAGCTAAAATTCCTATGCTGAATAGTGGTATAGATAGTTTAAATGTATCAGTAGCAGCTGGCATTTGTTTATATGAGGTAAACAGGCAGAGAACGAATGGCAAAGCTTAACAACCAATCACATAAAATTGTTAGTAAAAAATTTGATATAGTAATTATTGGTGCAGGTGGAGCTGGGCTGCGAGCGGCATTAGAATTATCATTAGCTTCTAAAAATGTTGCAGTTGTTTCTAAAGTATTCCCTACTAGATCTCATACCGTTTCGGCACAAGGAGGTGTTTCTGCAGCACTTGGTAATGTTCATCCGGATAATTGGTTGTGGCATATGTTTGATACTGTTAAAGGAGCAGATTATTTAGGTGATCAAGACTGTATAGAGTTTATGTGTAAAAATGCTTCAGAAGTGGTTTATGAACTAGAGCACATGGGCTTGCCGTTTTCACGGTTAGAAAATGGTAAAATTTACCAGAGGCCGTTTGGCGGGCAATCTAAGGATTTTGGTAAGGGCGGGCAAGCAAGTAGGACATTAGCAGCAGCTGATCGTACTGGGCATGCTCTATTGCATACTTTATATCAAAAAAATTTACAGGCAAATACAGTATTTTTTAATGAATTTTTTGCTATAGATTTGGTTAAATCAGCTAGTGGTGATGTATCTGGTGTTGTAGTTTTAAATATAGCAACAGGCGAATTATTATTTTTACATGCTAAAGCTATAATTTTAGCAACCGGTGGTGCTGGTCAAATGTATCAATCTACTAGCAATGCATTAATAAATACGGGTGATGGTATAGGGATGGCACTAAGAGCTGGTTTTCCAGTACAAGACATGGAAATGTGGCAATTTCATCCAACTGGGCTTTATGGTAAAGGAATTTTAATTTCCGAAGGTTCAAGAGGAGAAGGTGGTTATTTATTAAATAAACATGGTGAACGTTTTATGGAACGGTATGCACCAGCAGCTAAAGACTTAGCATCGAGAGATATTGTAACGCGTTCTATTACTACAGAAATATTAGAAGGCAGAGGATGCGGGGAAGCAGGAGCATATATAGAATTAAAGATTGATCATTTAGGATTAGATTTAATTAAAAAGCGTTTGCCGGGAATTTTTGAATTGGCAGTTACTTTTGCTAATATCGATCCAAGTAAACAGCCGATCCCAATAGCTCCAACTTGTCATTATATGATGGGTGGGATCCCTACTAATAGACATGCTAATGTTATAACTATGCTTAAAAATAGCACGACAATGGCTGTAAAAATCATAGATTCTTTATATGCTATTGGTGAATGTTCATGTATATCGGTGCATGGTGCTAACCGATTGGGCGGTAATTCATTATTAGATTTAATAGTATTTGGTCGAGAAGCCGGACGAAATATAATTAATAAAATAAATTCTGGTTTAGATTTTAATGATGTAGCTTCAGACTCAATATCTATGGCTGCTAGCAGATTTCATAAATTATATCAGGCCAAACAAGGTGAATCTTGTTGGCAAATTAAAAATGAATTAAAAAAGACCATGCAAGATAATTTTGGAGTATTCAGGACTCATAAAAATATGCAATCTGGTGTTATAAAATTACAGGAATTAATCGAAAGATCTAAAGATATTGCTTTAACTGATCATAGTAGTGTTTTTAATACAGAATGTGTGGATGCATTAGAGATAGATAATTTGTTAAGAGCAGCTATGGCAACAGCTATTGCCGCAAACGCTAGAGAAGAAAGTAGAGGAGCTCATGTTAGATCTGATTTTCCGAATAGAGATGATCAAAATTGGTTAAAGCATACGGTAGTATTTTCTGATAATACAGTCATGTATCGTCCAGTTAATTTACAACCAGATACTATGTCTGGATTTATGCCTGAAGATAGGGTTTATTAATATGTTAAAATTTTCTATATATAGATTTAATTCTGAACAACCAGATGCTGAACCATACATGCAAGAATATGAATTAGCTGAAGCAGATATTAAAGGAAACATGTTGTTAGATGCATTAAGTGCGATCCAAGAACAACTTGATCCAAGTTTATCTTTTCGTAAATCTTGTAGAGAAGGTGTCTGTGGTTCAGATGGTATGAATATTAATGGCAAAAACAGTCTTGCTTGCATTATACCGCTTAGTAGTTTTGATGGTAAAACTATAGTGCTTAAACCTTTGCCTGGTATGCCAGTTATTCGTGATTTAATTGTAGATATGAGTAAGTTTCACGAGCAATACGAAAAAGTACAACCTTATTTGCAAAATGATAAAGATATGCCTATTACCGAAAGATTACAATCGATTGAGCAAAGAGAAAAATTAGATGGGTTATATGAATGTATCTTATGTGCTTGTTGTTCTAGTGCTTGCCCAATATATTTAAAAGATCCAGATCAATTCTTAGGCCCGGCCTCTATGCTACAGGCTGCTAGATTTATTCTCGATAGTCGTGATACTCAATCTGTGGGGCGTATGGCACAATTAGACGAAGCGCAAGGCCTTTTTCGTTGTAGAAATATTTTAATTTGTGTAGATGCTTGTCCAAAAGGATTGGATCCCAATAAAGCTATTACTGAGATTCGTAAAAAGATTTTGGAATAAACATTAAATAGTTATATCTTCATTAAGAACTAATTTGATACTTAACGTGATATTACCCATAATTATAATCGTCAGGTATAATAACCTAATATAATTCTAACGATATTAAGTTAGACATTTTTTTTGCTATGTTTATTGTATGACATTTAATAAACATACAGGAAATCTTTTTTTAGCTATTTTCAAGGGTAATATATCTGAAGTACAAAAGTTGATATCTTACAATGAAACAGATTTAACTTGTATATTACCTAATATGTACATTAATTCTCCGGCTCAGCTAAAAGTATTAGTTTTATTTAACGGTTTTGGAAACCATAGTTTAAAACAAAAATTATCAACAAATAATCCATTGTTATTTGCGTTATCTATGCAACACTTAGAAATTGCAAAAGTTATCCTAGAACAATTATTACATAATTTTAGGCGTGCAAGTTTGCAATCGATACAAAGTAAGAAACTAAAGGATAGCTTGCTTTATGTGAATTCTTTTGGGATGAGTGTAATACATTTGTTGTGTGAGTGCGATCGTGATCTTGGGCAAGATCAAGCTTTGTCAATAATGCTTGGTATTTTTAACAAATTAACATACGTCGATGCAAATTTTATGTCAACTATTTTAAAAACAAGTGATTCTATATTTTACGATTGTAATTATAGTTCAAAATACAATGTTTTTTATAAACAGATAGTATATGAAGCGTTAAAATATAGTAATAGACATGAAATTTTATTTAACAATTCAAAAAAAAATTATTTATTGTTCATAAGTTCTTTGATTAAAAATAACAATATAGATTTGTTGTTATTTTTTATTGAACAATACAAAAGCTTTTGTAGTAAAGAATTGATTTTACAATCCATAAAGTTGTGCGATAAAAATTCATTCAAAAGAATAGTATTATCTAATCAATTATTAGCTATAGGTTTAATAAATGAAAATTTTGATGAATTTTTTTATGCCATGGTTAATTCAGTTGACGAATGTTTGGTAGATAATTGTTATGTAGCTATAACGAACATTTCAGCCAAAATGAACTTGTTATTTAAATTGGCTACTATCGAATCAGCTCATATAACAAAATCCATAGAAAACATTTCTGAAGCTATTAAAAAATATGTTAGATACCGTCAACATCCCATAAAGGCAGCTAATTTCACATCTTGGTTACGAATTTGTAAGAATAAAATAAACACGATGTTTATTAGGGAAAAAGATAGTATAATCATTTACAAAAATTTAGAAAATATTTATAAATTATTATTTGGTGTGGCAACACAATTACCAACAACTCGCTCTGAAGTATTACTACCACAAAGATCTATTGAGCAGTCATTGTTTAAATTACCGTCAGTTGATTCTAATTGTTTGTTTTTTATGCAATCTCAATTTACTCAGCGAGAAACTACAACTAATAGCGATCCTTCGAATAGCTTTTATGGCGTTAAATCTTATAAAAGGTATAAAGCAAGTTTATAGCTTAAAAGTCTCCTTATTTAATTAAACAGCACAAAGTACTATCCTAAGGTTGTTCTTCAAATGACGATATTAACTCTAAGCACCTATAAGCTTAGGGGAAAAAAAATTTGAATAACCATTTGCATCTATTTCTAAAGTGCCACCAATAAGTTCTATTTTTGTTCCTTTACCAAAAGTAAAATATAAGTTTTGTGCTCTATGTAATAAATCAGTATCTAACAGTGGATTTTTTGGCATAATTTCTGCATATGCCTTTGCAAGAACATCCAAAGGTAAAGATAATACGGAACTATTTATGGAATATAAACTATCTTTATATTTTTCTGCAATTACAGGATTTCTAGTTTTTATGTCCTGCAAAATAGGATTATATTCTTTTAACATTTTTTCCATGGCAGTGTGTAGATCTAATTTGTTGAGCATATCAATTATATCGAATGCTTCGTATATAAGAATTCGTTCGTCTTCACTAGCTTGTTTTATACTTATGCTACCATTTGCTACATTTACAATAATAGATGAAATTTCAAAAAACCAAGACAATTGTTCAAGATTAACTTTTTTACCATCATTCATAATTATGTGATACAACGAATAATAATCAGCTTTATATCGATAATTGTTTAATGCAATTGTTTTTAATTTTTCAAAATATTTTTGTTTGGTTAATGTAATATCAAATGTACCGTCTTTTAAAGCATCAATAATTTCTTTATAAATTATATTTAATTCTATTTCATCTTCTTCTGGATCGTTTTCACTTGCATGAGCTACTGCTTGAGATAATGTGAGGTTGTAAGCCATATTATGAACCAGATCAGCGTTATGACGAAAAACATCACTATGAGTTAAGTCTCTGTTAAAAGAAGAAGCTTTGGAATTTTCATGTTGCCAATGATTATAAAAGTCATCGGCAGACTTTTCTAACATATATTCCGAAAGAATTTTCATGGTTATATGTTCACAATTGTGTTCTACGTCATATTGTTCATTAATTTTCAGCATATCCAGAATTATATATAAATTTTTTCTGGTCTCTTCTATTATAATATCACATTGTTTACATGTTTCATGTTCAGCTAATTCCATGGTTATGGCATATAACTCTGGATTTAATATAGTTTTAAAGAAGATTTGTTCTATATTATGCGAATTGAAGTATTTATTAACACTATTACATGTTTCAAAAATCAAACAGTAGTAAAAATGAAATAAATTTTTATCTAATGTTTCTTGGTTTGAAATATCTGGTACCTCTATTTGTATTGTCTTTGTACCAGAATTATATCTTGCTCCAGTATCTAGACTATTTCTTTCCACTATAACCAGCTTAATTGATTGGTTTATGGTTTTTGCATCATCCATTAATTTTTTCAATTGTTTGAATAATGTATGGTCAACATTGGAGTACAATGTGTTAACCGTAGTTAAAACATCATAACAAGCTTTATGTTCTGAATTTTCCAGATCTAATTCTATGGTTATTAATTCATTAAAAAATATATATTTAATTTTCATGGTGTGTGCTTAATGTTCTCTATTTTTAATTTACTAGAAACATAATGTATTCAGAAGAATTATATTAATAATTTATTTAAATTGCAGCAAAAGTAGTAACTAAATAAAGTAGTAACTAAATAATGTGTCAAAAATTTGGTTTTAAAAAGAATTATTTACAAGCTGATGGTAGGTACATGGGGTCAATTTTAGTGGTAGTAGTGCCACTTGAATCTCCAGTTACACATTTCCATATAATTGCATTAGTGTTGTCTATTGCGACTAAAGATAAAATCTTACCTTGAAGTGGTACTGGTACTGGTGCTGCACTACTGTACTTTACCTGTACGTTTCCTAAAGTAGCTCCTGTTATGCCAGTAAAAGTAGCTTTAACTTCGACAGTTGTAGTATTTATCATGCTATCAGTATAAGGGCTAGCATTTATATCAGTGTCTTTTGGAAAGGCATTATTAGAAGTATAAAAGTCGCTAGCCTTGTTTTTGAGTGATTCTAATATTGGTATAGCACTACTTACAGTAGATTTAACCGTATAACTTAGGTATACCGGTGTGGCTACAGACGTTAAAATAGCAATAATAGCAATGGCAATCATTAATTCAATTAAAGAAAAGCCAAAGGTTTTTTTATTGTTTTTATTGTGCATAATATTAAATATAGCTTAAAGTACAATTTAATTTAGTGTAAATACATACAATATGAAAAAAATATTATATTTAGTGGCAGAAGATAGTTATTTTTGTTCGCATCGTTTAGGGCTTGCAGTTTTTATGCAGCAAGAGGGTTATACAGTAGCTGTTGCTACCAGGTGTTCTAAACATTCTTCTAAAGATAAAGATGATATTTTAAAACAAGGATTGCAGTTGTTTGAATTACAATTTTTTTGTCGTGCCAGTTGTATAAATCCATTTAAAGAACTTTTAGCGTTTAAAGAACTATATAATATTTATAAAACATTTAAACCAGATCTGGTACATCATGTAGCTTTAAAGCCAGTTATATACGGCACAATAGTAGCTAGGTTAGTTAAAATCAATAAAATAGTTAACGCATTAGCTGGATTAGGTTTTGTATTTACTGAATTTACATATAAATTTAATTCAAATGTTTTAGTAAATTTTTGTGGAAATATAAAAAAAATTACCAAGCAAAAGGTTTTACAGTTTTTTGTTTATAAAATTTTAAAATTAATTATTATCAATAATCCACAACAAAACAAAATTTTATTGATGCAAAATAAAGATGATCTGGATATTTTAAAAAAAAGCATTCGTGTTAGTGATGATGTAGAATTGAAAGTTGCTATAGTGCCAGGTTCTGGTATTGATATGGATAAATATTCTAACTCACAACCATTAAGTAATATAAATTTTAATAATAATATAAAAATTATATTAATCTCTAGGTTGTTGTGGACTAAAGGTATAAATGAATTTATTCATGCTGCACAGTATATAAAAGAATATATAAAAAAAAATAATTTATATGTTAATCCAGAATTTATTTTGTATGGCGACATTGATAGTAAAAACCCAGCTTCAGTTTGTTATTCGGATCTAACAGAATGGCAAAATCAAGGCTTAGTTGTTTGGAAAAATTTTTGTCACGATGTTGTGGCGGCATATAGTGATTGCCATATCGCGGTATTACCGTCATATCGTGAAGGCTTGCCAAAAAGTTTATTAGAAGCAGCGGCTTGTGCAAGGGCTATTGTTACAACAGATGTACCAGGGTGCCGCGAAATAGTTACCGATGGTGTTAATGGGTATCTAGTACCAAAACAAAATAGTGAAATGCTAGCTGGAGCTTTACTAAAGCTTATGCAAAATCAAGAGTCTATGATAAATATGGGCATATTAGGTCGACAAAAAGTTTGTGATAAATTTTCTAATCAAGTTATTTTTCCACAAATATTAGGGGTGTATTCGTTATGAGAAAAAGATTCGGGTATGGTTGTTCTGGTAAATTAGTTCGAGATAGGGCTATAGAACGTGGCTTACAGGAAGACAGCACTTCTGTATTTTCCTATAAATATTTAGAACCACATGAATTACAAGTTCATCTTTTAAATAAATTGCAAGAAGAAGTGGCAGAGGTGTTGGAATCTAAACATAAAGAAGAAATGTGTTTAGAGCTTGTGGATGTTTTAGACGTAGTAGATGCTATAATGAAACACAATAGCATTTCAAAAGAAGAATTAGATATAGTAAGAAAAAATAAATATAAATCACATGGACAATTTGATTCTAAACTGTTTATTAAGTGGCACGAATTAGGACCATCAGGTTGGTATGATCATTTTTTAGACAATCCACATAAATATCCGGAATTGGATATTGATTAGATTTTTATTTAATCCTATTTTGAGAGTCAAAAAATTTTAAATCCGAATAATATTTTTTTTAAGAAATATTATTTGATTGCGAACCTTAGCTGCTTGCTCAAATTCTAAATTTTTAGCAAAATTGCGCATTTGTTGTTCTAGTTTGTTTATTTTTTTAGCAAAATCTTGAATAGATTGAATATTTTCTAAATCAAGCTCTTCTGAATAATCTTCGCTATCATTAGATCTTGCATGAATATTGCTTTCTAAAATATCAACAATAGATTTGGTAATACCAGTAGGCGTAATGCCGTGCTTAGTATTAAATTCAGTTTGAATTATTTTACGTCTTTCGGTTTCATCTATTGCTTGTTGCATGGATTTAGTGATTTTGTCAGCATATAAGATTACTGTTCCATTGATATTTCTTGCAGCTCGACCAATAGTTTGAATTAATGCACGAGCAGATCTTAAGAATCCTTCTCGATCAGCGTCAAAAATAGCAACCAATGACACTTCTGGTAAATCTAATCCTTCACGTAATAAATTAATCCCAACTAATACATCGATGGTCCCTGTTCGCAATGCACGAATTATTTCCATACGTTCGACTGTATCAATATCAGAATGTAAATAACGAACTTTTATTTTTTGTTCAGATAAATAAGTACTCAGTGCTTCTGAGAATTTTTTAGTTAAGGTTGTTATTAAAATACGTTCATTATTTTGAATACGTTTATTAATTTCTATAATAACATCTTCCACTTGAGTGGATACCGATCGTACAAAAATTGTTGGATCTAATAAACCAGTAGGACGAACTACTAATTCCACAACCTGCTCAGATTTTTCTAATTCATAGTTTCCTGGTGTTGCAGAAACGTAGATTGTTTGTGGCTGTAGTAATAGAAACTCATCAAATTTTAGTGGTCTATTATCTAATGCGCAAGGTAATCTAAAACCATAATTAACTAAATTTTCTTTGCGTGCTCTATCTCCATGGTACATGGCATGTAATTGTGGGATTGTAACATGTGATTCATCAATAAATAATAATGAATTTTTTTGTAAATAGTCCATTAAAGTAGATGGTTTTGAACCTGGTTCTCGATTACTTAAGATGCGAGAATAATTTTCAATACCGCTACAATAGCCCATTTCTTGCATCATTTCTATATCGTAATATGTTCTTTGTTCTATACGTTGAGCTTCAATAAGTTTATTTTGATCTTTAAAATCAGCAATTTGGGTATGTAGCTCTATTTTAATTTTTTCTATTGCTTGTAAAATTTGTTCTTTAGGCGTTGCATAGTGACTTTTAGGGTAAATAGTAATTCTAGGTAAATTATTTTGAATAGTTTTACCAGTTAATGGATCGAAAGTACTAATTTTTTCTATTTCTTGACCAAATAGTTGCAACCTAATAGCCATATTTTCGCTTTCTACAGGAAAAACATCTATTACATCACCACGTACTCTAAAAGTTGCTTGTTTAAAATTTACATCATTTCTTGTGTATTGTAATTCTGCTAATTTTTTCAATAATTTTCTTTGTTCAATTAATTCACCACGACTTACATGTAAGATCATTGCTAAATAAGATTTTGGATCACCTAATCCATAAATTGCAGAAACGGTGGCTACAATTATTGTGTCATTGCGTTCTAACAATGATTTAGTAGCTGAAAGCCGCATTCTATCTATATGTTCATTAATAGCTGCGTCTTTTTCTATATATGTATCGGTACTCGGTACATAGGCTTCTGGTTGATAGTAATCATAATAAGATACAAAATACTCTACAGAATTTTTAGGGAAAAAAGCTTTCATTTCGCCATACAGTTGAGCTGCTAGGGTTTTATTAGGAGCTAAAATTAAAGCAGGGCGTTGTAACTCGTAGATTAGATTAGCTATGGTAAAAGTTTTTCCTGATCCAGTTACCCCTAATAAAGTTTGCTCAGTAAAATTTTGTTGTAAACCAGTTATTAATTGTTTAATAGCTTCAGGCTGTGAGCCAGCTGGCTTGTAATCGCTGCATAATATAAATTTTTGTAGGTTTTGGTGACTCATGAGCATCCTTTGCTCTAGGCTAACAGCTTTGCTGGTTTTATTTCAATATAAAGTTGACCGGAGCACAAAATCTTTATAATATTATTCAGCTTTTCCCCGATAGCTCAGCCGGTAGAGCAAGTGGCTGTTAACCACTGGGTCGGCGGTTCGAGTCCGTCTCGGGGAGCCAATTATAATTTGCTAACAATTCATCCAACTTTGTGTGGTTGCACCTAAAATCCTTAACTAACACTAACGGCCTCGATGGCAATTAGCTTTACATGCTAAAGTATTGATTTGGTGCAACTCCACATTGATGCAGCAACGCGATTTTTTCTACGTCATGCAACTACCAATTGTTTAACTAATTGAGTTACTGTAGAATTATTACTAATAACTTCCACTGTAATATTTTTGCGATGTTCGAAGTTTAGTGTTTTGGCTTGAAAAGTTTGCATATATCATCTACGCCTTAGTGGGTAAATTTATTGGGAATAAAAAAGATGGTTATACAGACATCTTAAACCACAATGTAAATTAGTTTTTGTTTCGACAATAATATCTACAATAATAAAAAAAATAATAAAAAAACATGAGAGGAGAGTAATGATATGCCAGATAATAACAATGAACAAGAATGCTTAGATCACTTAAAAAGTGCTCACAATCAGTATAATTATGAGGTGCTACCACACCCAGAGGATCAAGTCTTCGTTGCAAAATTTATTGAACATTTCTATAATGGATTACTGTATGCTAAATATAAAGATAGGTTTTGTAACAAATACAGTGTCCTAATTAAAGAGCTTAATGAGTATTTGAAATTGCTGCAACCTATAACACAGGCAAGGATTGCCAGAAATGATTTGTTTGGCCAAGAGATGTCTATGCGGTGTGCATTCCTTGGCAGGCTCATGCAAGATCAATTCCAAGAAAATAGTTCTACGTTCCCACCTAGCACCATAAAACTAAAAGAAGTAGATTATAGGATGGAAATGGTAATTGCTGACTTTCATTATCTCCATACAGAAGACTTTAGAACTAATAGCCCACAGCACTGGAAAAAACCAATTGATAGGTTTGTGACAAATTTTTATAATGTTTTAGTATATGCCCTCAAGGATGATAATGATATTTCATTTTTTACTAAACAACAAACAAAGATTATAGAGTATCATAAATATATCAAAGATAAGATTGAATTTACTTTTAATGATGAATGGTCAATGGCTGCGTATCGGATTGACAAACCTACAGAGAAATATTTTAGAAAATTCCTCTGTGGTATTAATACATTAATAAGTTCTCTACAATCAAAATATGAATATACACAATCTCTTCAAATGCAAATGCAAATGAAGGCTCTGTGTTTGCTGCGTGCTGAACAGAATAGTTCTTTTAACATATCGCCTAATCTTTGTTCAGATATAGCCCAATATATTATACCTAAACCAAGGCCAAATTTATAGCACCTGGTTGTGCAGTTTCCGTAACACTGGGGCCTTCCATCGGTGTTACGGAAACTGCATCTTTATGCAACAACGCGATTTTTAATCAACAAAATAAGGAAATGAAGAATGTTCTACTAGAGTTTAGGCCTTAGGCCTTCCGTTATGGTTACTAGGCTGGACTGTGTGTTCTTGGTTAAGATCAGAAAACATAACTGGTTTATTAGAATCAGACCTAGCAAGAGACGTAGGGCTTAACATATTTAGCAACTCTCTTGCAGATTGAGGGATGTACTTTTTAAATGCTTGCTTAGAAATTCTAGCCATTTGGTTAGAAACTATAAGGTTCCTATGTACCGGGCTAACTTGCTTGCCAAATTTGCCTGCACTTTGAGATTGAAGGCCTCTAGCACCTACTGCATTAAAATTAGTTATTTCTCTGCTGGCAGAAAAATGTTCTATGTTTGCATAATTATCCCAAAAATTCTTTTTAAATGATTCCCATTGCTTAGGATCATGAATGTTAAAGTTTTCTTGATTTTGATTAAGCTTAGCCAGCTCAACGAGGGAACAATTGATGGCCACGAAAGTAGCTCCAGTACGATCTTCACCACTTTTACAAGTTACATGGATCTCTTTGCCAAGAGTTTTCATTAATAGTGCAGAAAATACTTGGCGCAAGAAGTTATCTGAAGGATCCATAGATTCTTTTTGTATCAGATCTACATATTTAATATACATGGATAATATTTTTTTATCTTCAGATAGTAATTTAGGGTTGTTATAAGCTTTGTTTAATTCAATAAGGTTAAAATTTTGGAACATTGCTGGTGGAATTGTACCTGGACAATTTTTACTAAAATATTCAACGACATAATTGGTTATTTTATCTAACCCTGGTTTGTTAAATTTTTCTTCAGAGGAAAAACCACGCAAAGAGCTGCTAGCAAAATTATGGAAAACGGTTGTATGAGTAATGTTACGCTCTTTTAACGCGTCGATATCAAAAGCAGTCATATGTTGGTGCGCAACATGTTTTTTAATATAATCTATATCATCTTCTGTTAAATGCAGCTTTTTATTAACTTCACTAAAAGCTCTTACTGTGTCTTCCAACTGATTGCTTTCATCAAATGCCTTATGGATCAGTGGGATAGAGGTATGCTGCATAATTTTATTTAGTGGTAAATTTAATAAGGTCATTACTAATATTTCGTGATTAAAGCAAGCATCATAAAGATCTTTATTATTAAATTGAAAGTTAGGATCATGAGCATGCTTATTAATAGTTTCAACGATCTTATTTCTAACCAAGGTTCTTAATTTGTTTTCAGCAATTTTTTTGTTTATTGCTTGCCTTTCGGCTTTGTTCTTCTTGCCTATAGCACTAAAAGATGAGGAACGTTCTGCAGTAAATGAATCCACAACTGTAGCATTGCCATTATCAACTTTTAACAATGTAGTAGTGGAACGCCACCAGTTTGGTAAAAGTTCGTCGGTACCGTCTCTAACGGTGCTTGGAAGGTTAGAAAACGGTATGTTACCATCTATTACCCATAATTTTTTAGCAGAATCTTGTTCAGCAGGATCATGGTACACGTGAAAAACAATATCTCTTTCCTTGCTGGCATCAAACCTAGCTTCGTGTAACTGTAGTATTTTAATCCAATCTTCTGGAGTTTTGTGGGAAAGTTTATCATCTTGCTTTGCTGTAAGTTTCTGGAAAAAAGATGGTTGTTTGTTTTTAAAATATTTTAAATCGTTTAGTTTGTTGTCAACAGTTTTGTTAGTTAATTTCAGTATTGTTGTTTCTAAATTCAATAAATGATCTGCTAAAGTAGAATTTAATTCTTGAAAAGCTTGTATGGCTAGATCATGATCTTCTTTTTTGGCAGGGTCCAATTTGCCTAATGTTTCTATGAGTAATAATTTATGTTGTTCAATTTCAGCAATTTTTTTATTAATTGTCGAATGAATTTCCTTAAGCTGTTCATCAAATTCAAGATTATCTTTTTTGCCTGCTGCAATGCTAATTTCTGTTTGTTCAATAGTGAATAGGTTATTAATTAAATTGACGGCAGATTCTGTTAAATTATTACAACGATTAATATAATCTTGGCCTGTTTGTTTTAGATCGGATTCTTTATTGTTTAGTAATTTTACTTTTATAGTTTTTGCTTCTAAAGATGTTTGCGATTGAGATTGACCAGAAATTTTAGCATAGTACTCCCAACACTTATAAGTTTCATCCCATATAATACCCTCTTCAGAACACGTTAAATGGTTATTTTTCAATAAATCATCAATGTTTTTGCCAACAGCCTTTAATACCGCTGGATCTAACGATTCATCTAAAGATACATTACTATTGCCATGAATAGCTTGAAGGATATTAAGCTTTGTATTAGCTAATGTAGTAGAATCGACCTTAACTGTTCGAGACATGGTATTATTCCTTAAATTAAAATTATCGTAAAATTAAGCCTAATTTATTTATGCTTATTTAAAATTTTATTTCATTTTTGGATGTGGTTTTATTTGATCCAAGTATTGTTCTATTGCTTTAATACAAAGTTCAGAATTAGGTCTTTTGAATGGATCCATTATAAGCATATTTGCAGCTAAGTTTGTTAAAAATGGATTGCCTGCTGCAACATCCCATTCGATCCATTTTCCTAAACTATATATATCAGATCTATAAGTAGCTTTTCCTGATTTACATTCTGGCGCATTGTATCCTCTTGGATTAAATGGTATAGGAAATGGTAATGTAATTGAGTGAGTTAGATCTGCTTTATTAGCAAAACCAAAATCAATAATAGTCACTTTGCCTGTTTTTGGATCATATAAAACATTATTAAAGCTTAAATCTGCATGGATTATATCTTTGTTGTGTAATTCTTTAGTAGCTTTTAATACTGCTAAAATTATTTCCAATTTTTTTGTTATAGGCAAATTATAATTATTTTTAAAATAACTAGTTAGACTTTGCCCTTCAACAAATTCAGAAAAAGTATAATATTTTGTTGTTAATTTGTATTTAGGATCATTTCTTTTAGTAGAACCTAAATATTGTCCCACTGCTTTTTGTATATTTTCTTCTTTTTTGATATCACTTATTTTTTCTTTTGCGGTTAAACGTACAGTTTGAACTTTAGCGGCTATTATAGTGCCATCGTCTAAAGATTGTGCTAATTTTACTTTTCCATAAGTGCCTTTACCTAGAAGACCTTTTACATTTTTTGGTTTGTATAATTGTTTTCCGCCGTACAGTGCATATAATTTACCATCGGTACTTTTAATTACTGAACATGATAATTTTACTTGTTTACTATCATTAAGTGACAAAATCATTTTTTTGCTAAGTTTGGTTGATTGTGGGTATTGTGCAAAATATGCTTTAGCAATTTTTATTTCTTCTGGAGTTAAAAATTGTTCTGGTTGTTGGTTTATAGGTTTTTTGATTGTTTTACTAGTAATTTTTGTGACTGGTGGTGCTACAAATGTTTTTGGTACAGCATAAATATTTTTTTGTGGAGCGATTGGTTGTACTTTGGCAACTTTTGGAGGTACAGCTGGTTGCTTTGGTGCTACTTTGGCAACTTTTGGAGGTACAGCTGGTTGCTTTGGTGCTACTTTGGCAACTTTCGGAGGTACAATTGGTTGTTGCCTTGCTACGCGAGGTGCTAATGGTTCTTTATGAAATAACAAATCATTTTGTTTTGGTTGTGGTGCTTTAGGAATTGGATTGTTATGTTCTTTGTGAAGTAATAGTTGTTCATTTTTTATTTGTATCATTAATCTCATTTGTTTTGATTGAGCATTAATTAAATTAGTTTTTAATATTAATTGATTCACATTTTCTTTAATCAAGGTTGCTTTTGACTGCTGTAATCTTGTTATCATGGTAGGCGAAATTTTTTTATGCATTTTGATATTTAGATTAATCATATTTTGAATATGTATAATATTTAATTTTATTTCGTGTATAATCTGCTGATGTTCATTTTGTTTTCTTTGTAAATCAGCTATCGTTTTTGAAATATTATCTAATTCTGTTGTAAGACTGCTAATTTTATTAAGTGGTGCTGGCATAAACAACATCTCCAATATAATTTTTTAAATAAAGTTTTTATATAAAGTATTTATATATTTCGACAGGAGTAAATAAAATTAAGTTCCGTATTGGTGTATATGAGTTCTTTGCACAAACCTTTGTTTGTTAGATCTTATAAGAATTAATCAATTTTCTAAGAGTGTTGCGGCTAATACCAAGTAATTTGGCAGCTTTAGATTGGTTGCCATGTGTATATTCCAAAGCTATTTCTAATAATGGTTTCTCTACTTCTGCTAAAACTAAACTATATAAATTCTTAATGTGTTTGGAGTCTAAAATTTCGAAATTAGAAAAATATTTTTTTAATGAAGATCTGATGTGTTGATTAAGGGGTAACATATCTTGGTTGTGTGGCATTATTTTTCCTCAAAAAATTGTTCAATAGCGTTTATTTGCTCTATAGTAGATTTTAATTTATTAAAATCATTTCTAAATTTTGCGGCTGATTGTTTATTTTTTGAGTACCAGCTAACGTGTTTCCTTGCCATTAAAACTCCGGTTGTTTCACCGTAAAAATCATATAAACATGCCAAATGTTCGCGTAAAACATTGTAAATTTCTTTATTAGATGGATCTGGTAATTTTTCATTATATTTCAAATAATGATTAATTTGATTGAAAATCCATGGGTTGCCAAAAGCTGCTCTACCTACCATGACTGCGTCAGCACCTGTTAGATCTAGTACTTGTTTAGCTTTTATTTCTGTCGTAATGTCACCATTGGCAATAACTGGGATTTTAATATTGCTTTTTATTTCAGCAATGGTGTTATATTCTGCTTCTCCTTTAAAAAAACAACACCTTGTTCTACCGTGAACTGCAATAGCTTGGATCCCAGAGTTTTCTGCTAATTTTGCAATTGCTACGCCATTTCTATGATGTGTATCCCAACCAGTGCGGATCTTTAAAGTTACTGGAACAGATACTGCATTTACAACCGCAGTTAAAATTTTGCCAACTAATAGTTCATCTTTAAGTAATGCTGAGCCAGATAACATATTACAAACTTTTTTTGCAGGACACCCCATATTAATATCAATAATTTGTGCACCTTGATCTGCATTTATTTTGGCGGCTAGCGCCATAATATTAGGATCAGTACCGACAATTTGTATTATACGAGGTATAGTTTCTCCTAGGTGGTTAGCACGACGTAAAGTTTTTAAACTGCCACGAACCAAAGAAGTTGAGCCAACCATTTCTGATGCTGCCATTCCAGCTCCCAATTTTTTACATAATTGACGAAATGGTAAATCTGTAACGCCAGCCATTGGTGCCAAAACAGCTTTATTTTCAATTTTATAAATTCCAATTTGCATTAAATTATTTAAGTAGTTTTTTTTCTAAATAATGAATAGATTGTTCGCCATGTCTAAAATTTACATCCTTCATCATGTTTTGATGAAGGGGAATATTAGTTTTTATACCATCTATAATTATTTCGTCTAATGCGGTTTGCATACGATTTATAGCTTCCTCTCGATTATCACCAAAAGCAATTAATTTTCCAAGCAAAGAATCATAGTTTGGTGGTACCGTGTAACTTGTGTATATATGAGAATCGATACGGATCCCAGGGCCACCAGGTGCATGGTATAAATTAATTTTGCCAGGAGAAGGCATGAAATTATCTGGATTTTCAGCATTAAATCGACATTCTATAGCATGACCTTTAATATGAACATCGGATTGTTTAATGGTTAATGGTTTTCCAGCAGCAATTTCTAGTTGTAAACTTACTATGTCTATTCCTGTGATTAATTCTGTTATAGGATGTTCAACTTGGATCCTGGTATTCATTTCTATAAAATAAAAATGACCATTTTCGTAGAGAAATTCAAAGGTTCCTGCTCCTCTGTAATTAATCTCTAAGCAAGCATTAACACATAGCTGTCCTATTTTTTTACGTAATGTTGCAGGAATACCAGGAGCTGGAGCTTCTTCTATAACTTTTTGATGACGTCTTTGAATAGAACAATCTCGATCGCCTAAATAAATAGCATTACCTTGTCCATCTGCCAATATTTGAAATTCTATATGTCTTGGATTTTCTAAAAATTTTTCCATGTAAACGCTATCGTTATCAAATGCAGCTTTTGCTTCATTTTTGGTAAGAGCAATCGCATTTAATAAAGCAGCTTCGCTGTGCACAACTCTCATACCGCGACCACCACCGCCACCAGCGGCTTTTATAATAATAGGATAGCCAATGGATTTAGCTAAAGCGGTATTATGTGCTGAATCATTGCTAAGCGAAGCGTCAGAGCCTGGAATACATGGGATACCAGCTTTTTTCATGGCATTAATTGCAGATATTTTATTACCCATAAGTCTAATTGTTTGCGCAGTGGGACCGATAAAAATAAATCCAGATTGTTCAACCTTTTCTGCAAAATCTGGATTTTCCGATAAAAATCCATAACCAGGGTGAATAGCCATGGCATCAGTTATTTCACACGCACTAATTATCGCTGGAATATTTAAATAGCTTTGTGCCGAAGGTGCTGGGCCTATACATACAGATTCATCAGCTAATTTTACATGAATTAAATTACTATCTATGGTGGAATGAACAGCTACAGTTTTAATTCCTAATTTTTTACAGCAACGTAATATGCGTAAAGCAATTTCCCCGCGGTTAGCTATTACAATTTTGTCTATTTTAATAATTTTATTATTTTTTATTTTGTTGTTCATGCTAATCAGTCTGGGTTAATAATAAATAATGCTTGACCGAATTCTACTGGTTGACCTGTTTCTACTAAAATAGCTTCAATGGTTCCAGCATATTCTGCTTCAATTTGATTGAACATTTTCATGGCTTCAATAATGCACAATACATCACCAATGTTTACATGATCACCAACTGCTACAAAAGGTTTGGCATCTGGTGATGCTGATTTATAAAAAGTTCCAACCATTGGTGATTTTAATGAAGGACGTTCATTAGCTTGTTGAGTAGGTTGATTTGAACTTGTTTCGGATCCAGGCGCCTCGTTCGACCTATGACCATGATGATTAATAAAATTAGTATGGGTATTTGAATTGAAAGGTGGGGACGAAACAATCATTGGTTGCATCTGTTGTTGTAAAGGTGCCATAACTTGAATGGATTTACAAAGTTTAATAGATTCTTTGCCTTCTTTAATTTCTATTTCAGAAATTCCAGACTGCTCTAGAAGTTCAATAAGTCTTTTAATTTTTTTTATATCCATTGGAAGCGTCACTCTGTGTTTAATTTAAAAAAATATTGTACATGATGGAAATAGTTTGTCTATTTTTAAGTGCATTTACTAAGTAGTCTTAGTACGCAAGATTTTCAACTAACTCTTTAGTGAATTATTCATCCAACTTAAATAATCATTCGCCCCATTAATTATCGGTACAGATATTATTTCAGGAGAAGTATAAGGATGTAATTCTAGAATTTTTTCTTTTACTTGTTCAAATAAATCTATAGATGTCTTTATAATTAATAGTTTTTCTAAACTAGTTTCTAATTTATTTTCCCAAGTATACACCGAAGAAACATTGTCTATTACATTTACACATGCCGCCAACTTACCTAACACTAGCTGTTTACTAATAAGATCTGAGTAATTTCCTAATGATGGACACGTAGAGTAGACTAAGCAATATTTATGAGACATACTTTCTCCCCAAGATCTTGCTTATTGTACACCATGTAAAAGGTGTTTAAAATAATGTGTTTTAACTATCTATAATTTAACTATCTATAATAATAGTGCATAAGTATGTAAATAAATTTTTAGGGGTATGGTTTGAAGCAAATTAGTGTAGCGGTTGTTGGAGCAGGGGATTGGGGTAAAAATTTAATACGTAATTTTTATAAAGTATCGTCTTTAGTTGGTATTTGTGACTCTAATAATGTGGTTGCTGATCAGGTAGCTTCCCAATATCAAGTGAAAAATCTTTCTTGGCAACAAATCTTAGCGAGCAAAGAAATTGACGCAGTAGTTATTGCAACTAATCGTTCTCATTATAAATTAGCTAAAGAAGCATTATATGCGGATAAACATGTTTTTGTAGAAAAACCTCTTGCACTTAATGTGGAGCAAGCTAAAGATTTATGTAATATTGCTGAACAAAACAACAAAAAACTTATGGTTGGACATTTATTACAGTATCATTCAGCTTTTATAGAATTAAAAAGACTTTGTAGTAATCAAGTATTAGGTGAAGTGCGGTATGCATACTCTAATCGGCTAGCTTTTGGTAAATTAATGCCAGAAGAGGATGTAGTATGGAATTTTGCATCGCACGATATTTCTATGATGTTATCGTTAATGGGTAAACCAAAATCGATAAGCACCTCAGCCAATTATTTTTTAACTAAAAATACTGCAGATCAAGCTACTTTGAAGCTAAATTTTTCTGAACAACGACATGGGCATATTTTTGTTTCATGGTTTCATCCTTTTAAAGAGAGAAAATTTGTAGTAATTGGTAGCAAAGCCATGGCGGTATTTGATGATCTTTTAGAATGGCCTAAAAAACTTTCTTTGTATCATCACACTATAGATGTGCAGAATAATATTACTGTTTTAAAGCATTTACGTCCGGAATTTATAAATATAACGGATACAACCGAACCATTGTTACATGAAGCAAGTCATTTTATAAAGTGTATTGAGCAGAATTTAATTCCACAGACTGACGGAACAGAAGCATTAGCTGTATTACAAATTATAGAGCAAGCAACCAGGCAATTAAAGGCACAACAGAAAAAATCAATAGGTGTAGGTAGTTAATAAATATGAAGCCTATAAAAATGATTGATTTGCCAGCTCAGCAAAAATTAATTCGTCCGCAATTAGAAAAAGCCATCGTCACTGTATTAGACAGTGGAGATTATATTTTAGGCAAAAAAACTTTAGAGTTGGAAGCAAAATTAGCAGAGTTTTGTGGTGCTAAATTTGCTATATCTTGTGCTAATGGTACCGATGCTTTGTCATTGGTTTTAAGGGCAAAAGAAGCATCTAGCATGGACGCTATATTTGTGCCAGCCTTTACTTTTACAGCAACTGCTGAAGCCGTAGTATTGTCTGGTGCTACTCCAGTTTTTGTTGATGTATTGGCAGATACCTTTAATATGGATCCAAACAGCTTAGAAAAGGCTATTTTGTTGGCAAAAAAAAATAATTTAAAACCAGCAGGTATTATTCCAGTAGATTTGTTTGGTTTGCCAGCCGATTATCATTCGATACAATCTATAGCTGAAAAACATGGTTTATGGGTATTATGCGATTCTGCTCAGAGTTTTGGGGCTGATTTTTTTAATAAAAAAGTTGGTACTTTTGGTATGGCAACAGCCACTAGTTTTTTTCCATCTAAGCCTTTAGGCTGTTACGGAGATGGTGGATGTATATTTACAGATGACGCAAAATTGGCAGAAATTTTAAGATCAATTCGGGTTCATGGTGCTAAGATAACTAATGGAATAGTAGATAAATATAATAATGTTCATATTGGAGTTAACTCCAGATTAGATACTTTGCAGGCTGCGATTTTATTAGAAAAATTGAAAATTTTTCCTCAAGAAATAAATTTACGAAATCAAGTTGCAAATATTTATAATGATTTATTAAAAGATTTAAATAATATTATTTTACCCATTATAGATCCAAAAATAACCAGTGTTTGGGCACAATATACTATTAAATTAAATAATACTAAAAAATTTAATAATCAAACATTACAATTGGCCTTAGACAAAGCTGGAATACCTTCGGTGATTTACTATTCAAAACCAATTAGCTCGCATTCACCATATGCGGATTTTTATCGTGTAGATTTAAGTGTGGCAGAGCAATTATCCCAAACAGTCTTAAGTTTGCCTATGCATCCATATTTATCTTTTGATAATCAAAAAGATATTGTTGATGCATTACAAAATATTTTAAATTAATTAGGTGTGAGACACGTATGTGTGGATTAACTGGATTTTGGGATTTTTCAACAAGATTTAATGAAGAGCAATTAACAGCCATTGCAACTAACATGGCAAAAAACATTCAAAATCGTGGTCCGGATGGTTATGGGGTGTGGTCCAATGTAAAAGTTGGGTTTGCTATGGCGCATCGCAGATTATCAATTATAGATTTAACCGATGCTGGTAAGCAACCAATGCATTCTAGTTCCGGTAGGTTTGTGATGGTTTATAATGGGGAAGTATATAATGCACCGCAAATTCAATTAGAGCTTATAAAATTAGGACATAAATTTATTGGACATAGTGATACCGAAGTTATTCTTGCAGCATTTGAAGAATGGGGAATAGCAAACGCTACCATCAAATTCATTGGTATGTTTGCTTTGGCAGTTTGGGATAATAAAATTGAAGAGCTTATAGTACTCAGAGATAGATTAGGGGTAAAACCATTATATTTTGGTATTATTGCTAATACGTTTTTTTTTGGTTCGCAATTAAAAAGTTTTTTTAATCACCCTTTGTGGGATGGAAGTATAGATCAAGAAGCATTAAGTAAGTATGTTTCGTTAAATTATGTACCAACTCCATATAGTATTTTTAAAGATATTTATAAATTAGAACCAGCCACAATTTTAACAATTAATAAACAAAAAAAAATTAACAAATTCAAATATTGGGATTTAGAAAAAACCATTGCGACTAGAGAATATATTTATTCAGAAAAAGCGGCGATTGATAGTTTGCATGATTTGCTTAAAGATTCAATTAAAATGCGCATGATCTCAGATGTACCGTTAGGAGCATTTTTGTCCGGTGGTATAGACAGTTCTTTGGTTGTAGCATTAATGCAATCTATGTCTGATAGTAAAATAAAAACTTTCACTATTGGATTTAATGAACAAAGCTACAATGAAGCAAATTTTGCTAGAGAAGTTGCAAAACATCTGGGCACAGATCACCACGAATTAATTTTAGATCCTAAACAAGCCATTGACATTATTCCTAATTTGCCAGAAATATACGATGAACCTTTTGCAGATTCATCGCAAATTCCTACATTGTTGGTATCAAAATTAGCTAGAGAACAAGTAACGGTTGTCCTGTCTGGGGATGGTGGTGACGAGTTGTTTGCTGGATATAATAGATATTATTTGTGGAATAAGATTATTAGTAAAATGGATTGGATGCCTAAAAATTTACGAATAATTTTAGCAAATAGTATTAGATCAGTTTCTTTAAATAATTGGAGTTTAATAAATAAAATAATTAAGATTAACAATTTGGGAGATAAGCTATATAAATTGGCAGGCATTTTGCCATTTAATACTAAAGAAGATTTTTATAGTACAGTAATTAGTTGTTGGAATGAAAAAAATCCAATGTTAAATTCGCAAATAAACAACCAGCAATTGATGACTTTAAATGGTAAAGATGTTGCCAATAAAATTAGTAATTTTGTTGAACAAATGCAATTTTTAGATCTTAATAATTATTTACCAGATGATATTTTAGTGAAAGTGGATAGAGCTAGTATGGCATATAGTTTAGAAGCTAGAGAGCCACTTTTAGATCATAGATTATTAGAATTTTCTTGGCAGTTGCCAATGAATTTTAAAATTCGTTTTCATGATCAAAAATGGATTTTAAAACAAATTTTAGCAAAATATTTACCACAGAAATTAATTAATAGGCCTAAGATGGGTTTTGGGGTGCCAATTGGAGATTGGCTTAGAGGTGATTTGCGTGATTGGGCATTAAATTTGTTGGATCCTAAAAAATTAGAAATCCAAGGATTTTTTGATAGCAAAGTTGTTAGCGACAAATTACAACAACATTTATCTGGGGCTAGAAATAATCATTATGATTTATGGGGAATATTAATGTTTCAGGCTTGGTATGCAAAATATTCTATATATGAGCATCATTAAGAACTGTGCAAAAATAATTATACTTTTTTCACTCGCGTACACGAGCTGCGCTCAGACAAACGCTCGTTTAAAAGTATAAATTATTTTTGCTATGCCCAGCCTCTAAGTCAAAAACACGTCACCCCTTCAAAATAAATTTTGAAGGGAGAGGACGGGAAGAGGTTAATTGCTAGTATTATCCGCTACAACACGACTACGAGCACGATTACTTTCGATTACTAGAACTTTTTGACCGACAACTAATTTTGGTTCTGAGCCTTGGGCTAGGGTAATTAATTTGCCATTTTCAAGTTTAATTTGATATTCAGTACCGTCTTGTTCGGTCAGTTTACCTTCTATTGCATGCCCTGCAGCACCACCAGCTAAACCACCAACAACAGCTGCAACTAAAGGCATTTTATGACCACCACCAACAGTAGAACCAAGCAATACTCCACTTACACCACCAGCTGCTGTTCCAAGTCCTGCTTTGTGAGAATCGTCTGGACGTAATTTTACGGTTCTTGCTGCCATAATTACACCTTTAGAAGTTGTGCTAATTTCTCCAACACCACTTACCTCATAATCATTGCCACCTAATTTAGGGGCACAGGCATTTAATAGTAATAGGCTACAACTTATAACTAATAAGAAAACTTTTTTTATATGCTTATTTGTAGTAATTTTCATTCCGATAACCCCTGTTTACTTAATTAAATAGTTAGTAGTTAATTTTTAAGTTAAATTGGTGATAATATCTAATATTACAGAGAAATTCCATGTAATTAAAGCATGTAATTAATAGTATGGGATTATTATAATTAGTTAAACTAGTTAATTTACTGTCAATTAATTTTATTTAACTAATTACCTAAAGAAATGCCGTAAATGTTTTTCTGATGTAGATCTGTTTTTATGAAATTCGGCTAAAATTGGATTTAATTGTACGCCACCATAACCATTTTGATAATACTTCATTAATAATTCATGTGCTTCTTGATCATATGGATCCTCTTTAACTGCTTTTTTGGCAGCTTTGAAATTTTCTTTAGAATGTTTAAACAGCATTTTTAAATTTTCTTTTAGATCTATACGTCTAGTTTGAGTTGTTGAAAAATCAACCATCCCATCCAAATCAGAAATTTGCATAGATATAGAATAAAATGTTCCGTCTAACAATTGTTTTTCTGCTAATTCTTTAGCAGTAAGAATTTTGTGTTTTAGTTCTATAAATTCTTCTTGTTGTTTTCTAAGTTCAATTTTTCTTGCAGTAGCCGTTATTTTCGCATTCGAAAAAATTTGTTGATACTGCTGATTAAGTAATAATTCTATCGATGGTTCAGTAAATTCGCCTAATTGGCTAGCTCGATCTTCTATAGCTTGAATTATTTTTTTGAATAATTTGTTATTGCATTCTTGACAAACGTCTAACCATAATCGTGTATCGCATTCATAAAAATCATATTTAGCACCAGCTTTGATAAGCTCATAAGCAGCATCTATTTGTTCTGGGTATGCCATAACAAATGGAATGGTTTTTAAGGGTATGTGATGACACCAAGTGCCGTTTATATCAACGCCGAATTCTATTAATATTTTTATTATAGTTATATGGGCTCTCTTCAATATGGAGATCCCAAGTAAATTATGACCATTATTTGGGCAAACATAATTTATTAAACTTGTTGATGAAGTTAATAATGATTTTAATTGCTCAACATTATCGTTTTGTATATATATTAAGATTTTTTCAATGCTATTTCCATTGGATAGATCTGCATCCGCTGTATCGGCTATATCTTGTTGAGTATTATAATGTTCATCTAAAATCATATGTTTGTTTTTTCTGTTTTTCATCTAACTAAGTATAGTTATGAAAAAACTAAAAAAAGTCACACATATTTTACTTGTTTTGCTTAATACACAAACATAATGTATGTGTATTATCTCGCATCTTAAGTAGAGAAGTTTTAATTAAGATCTGTCAAAAAAACAACTTGTATTTTTTAAGGGCCTAAACATTAAACCTAAATAGCATTACATCACCATCTTGCACAACATAATCTTTACCTTCTAATCGCCATTTACCAGCGTCTTTTGCACCCTGTAATCCACTATATTGTATAAAGTGATCATAGCTAACAACTTCCGCTCGAATAAATCCTTTTTCGAAATCACTATGAATTTTACCAGCAGCAATTGGAGCTGTAGAATTAGCTTCTATGGTCCAAGCGCGTACTTCTTTTTTACCAGCAGTAAAAAAAGTTTGTAAATTTAGCAACTTATAACCAGATCTAATAAGTTGGCTGAGACCACTTTCTTTAAATCCTAAATTTTCTAAAAACTCTAATTGTTCTGCTTCATCAAGAACAGAAATTTCTGCTTCCATAGCTGCGCATATAGTAATTAAAGGGACTTGATTTTTTTCAGCAATATTTTTAAGGTTTTGTAAATATATATTATGGCCACTTAAAGATTTTTCGTTAACATTTGCGATATACATAACTGGCTTGCTAGTTAATAAATGTAATTCATTGATAGTTGGAATAAAATCTGAATTTGTTGCCATAAATCTTGCTTCTAAACCATTGTTTAAATGGTTTTTTAGATTATTTAAATAATCATACACAGCTTGCCCAGTTTTATTTGTTTTAATACCTTTATGAGCTTTATGTATAGCTTTATCGACAGTTTCTAAATCGGCAAGCAATAATTCTGTTTTAATAATTTCTAAATCAGAAATAGGATCGATTTTTTCGTTAACATGAAGGATGTCTGGATCTTCGAAGCAACGTAATAAGTGAACAATTGCATCTACTTCTCGAATATGAGAAAGAAATTTATTACCCAACCCCTCACCACTAGCTGCACCTTTTACAAGCCCTGCAATATCTACAAATTCAATTGTGGTTGGGAGTATTCTTTCAGGTTGAATAATTGAGGCAATTGCTGCGAGCCTTGGATCAGGAACTGTTACTAATCCTAAATTTGGTTCGATAGTACAAAAAGGATAATTTTGTGCTGCAACATTAGAATTAGTTAAGGCATTAAATAAAGTGGATTTTCCAACATTTGGCAAGCCTACAATACCGCATTTAAATCCCATTATTTTTCTCCAGAAATTTTTGGTTGATGTAAAAACTGCATAACTTGTTGCCAATTATGAGTTAATAAATTAGGAATAATTTGTAAGCTATTTTCAATAGCTGCATTTATAGTTAATTGTTCAGATTTATTAGCTGAACTTAGCACATAATCAGCAACTTGTTCTGGTATTTTAGGGTGCCCAATTCCAATGCGGATCCGTTTAAAATGATTGGTTTGTAGCTGTTCTATAATATGTCTTAAACCATTGTGTCCGCCGTGTCCTCCATATAATTTGAACCGAATATCACCAGGTGCTAAATCTAGTTCATCATGGACAACCACAATATTTTCTATGTCATATTTATAGTACTTATAAACTTTTTGTACAGCAAAGCCACTATGATTCATATAATCATTTGGAATCATGCATACTGTATCGGAGTTTAAGTGTGCAATGTGTGCAGTTAGTTTGCCATTAAGATGTAAAGAAGCATCATATTCTGTACATAACCTTTTAACCCAAATGGCTCCAAGGTTATGCCTTGTATGAATATAATTTGCTCCAGGATTACCTAAGCCAACTATAAGTAAGCTCCTCTTTAGGATCATTTTTTATCTTGCTTAGAGCCACCACTTGCAGGTTTTGTAGTTGCCGATGCAGCTTTTGTTTTATCCTTGGTATCTTTAGTGTCTTTTTCTTCACTAGTTGCGGTAGCAGTATCTGTAGTAACAGTTGGTTCTACTTCAACTACAGCTTTTAGCAATTGTACACTAACAACCGGAGCATCTAATTTACCTTGGGTTAAAGCTGGGATTTCAACAGATTCTGGTAATTTTAAATTTGATAAATGGATGATTTGACCAAGTTCTAGCGTAGATAAATCTACTTCAATAAATTCTGGTAAAAATTTTGCTTGGCAACGAACTTCTATGTTGTTAGTATGATGGTTAATTAATCCACCGAGCTTCACTCCAGGACATTTATCTACTCCAACAAAATGTAGCGGTACTTGCATAGTTAACACATCGGTTTCTTTTACCCTTTGAAAATCTAAATGCAAAATTTTTGGTTTGAATGGGTGGCGTTGTAAATCTTTTAAAACTACTTTTTGTTTATGACCATCTATGGTTAGATTTAAAATTTGTGAATAAAAATTTTCATGCTCAGAAACCTTTATTACCTGATTATGATCCAAAGCAATTAGGGAGTTAACCTCTTTGCCACCATAAACTATTGCTGGAATTTGATTGGATTTAATACGTAAACGACGACAGGCTAATTTACCAGTAATAGTTCTAGTATTAGCAATTAATTCAAATTTAGTGGCTGACATATAAAAATACCTCTTAATAAGTAAGTTGGCTGGGGCGCTAGGATTCGAACCTAGGAATGCAGGGATCAAAACCCTGTGCCTTACCACTTGGCGACGCCCCAAAACTAAAGACAAATTATGCATTTTAGCTGTTTTGATGTCAAATTTCGTTTTAAAATAATTCAATAGTTGAGAATCGCGTATACTCATGTATAGTTATTAGTAACAATATACAAATAACATTTGATTAATCAAAATGGACGAGGGAATAATCCATGTCTACGTTACTTAGTTTAATTGCAGTTTATTTCCTACAACGTCAGTTAGGAAATTATCCATTTTTTCAAAAGTTACAGCAAAACTGCACTTCTTCTTGGTTAGATGATTTGTTGTTTAAAGCCCAAATGTTAGCAAATGATTTTGGTAAAATACCAACCATTGGAGCATGTGCTTTATTAGTTTTATCATTGTCTGTATTAGTTGTTTTGTTGCAAACAGTATTTTACTATGCATCTGGTCATTTAGGGGCATTTATATTTAATATTGCAATTTTATTTTATTGTTTATATTCCGTTACTAAAAAAAAATATTTTTCAGTATTTGTCGAGGCTTTTGAGCATAATTTTGGATTATTGTTTTGGTTTGTGTTATTAGGTCCGGTTGGAGTTGTATTATATTGGTTATTTGTATTAGGTGGAGTTAAATATAGTACAATTAGCAATGTAGAAGATATTAATCAAACTAAGGATGATGTAGTAATTAAAATAAATATAGCAAACGAACTTCATTACGCAAAAAACATTAGTAATTGTCTATTTACTTTACATACAATATTTGCATGGTTGCCAGCTAGAATTACTGGATTAATTTTTAGTTTAGTTGGTGATTTTGAAAAAGGGTTTAGTTGTTGGAAAAGTATTATAGTTAATGTAGCTATGCCACATACAGAGGTATTAGAGTTGTGTGGAGAGGCTTCTTTAGGAAAATTAACCACAGAACAATCTCAATTATTAGTAGAAAGGGCTTTTGTCGCGTGGATAATTTGTTGTATATTAATTGCACTAATATTTTAATATTAGTATCATCCTGTCAAGTTATAAGGGTCCCATTAGTCGTCATTGCTTTGTCGCGTTGCAGCCCGCAATGACAAGAATTGCTTAAACGAGAATTTTATGAATAATTTTGATTTTGACACTGATTTAGATGAAACAAAAGAATGGCTAGATGCATTATATTCTTTAATATTAACTAAAGGTCCGGATAGAGCTGCATTTATTATTCGTAAATTGTTTAAAGTAGCATTAACGAGCAGCTGTAATGTTGTACCTATTAATACTGAATATAAAAATACTATTTCTGGCGATATGGATGTTACCTATCCTGGTAATTTATCTGTAGAACAGCGTATTTTATCTGTAATTAGATGGAATGCAGTAGCTATGGTAGTAAGAGCTAACAAACATGATGGATCATTAGGTGGGCATTTAAGTACTTATGCATCGTGTGCTGTTTTATATGAGGTTGGCTTTAACCATTTTTGGCATGCCGATGATTTGATTTTTATGCAAGGGCACGCATCTCCTGGTATATATGCACGGGCTTTTTTAGAAAGTAGATTATCTTATAACCAACTTGCAAATTTTAGGCAAGAGGCTTTTGTAGAAGGTTTGTCTTCGTATCCGCATCCTTGGTCGATGCCAGATTTTTGGCAATTTTCTACAGTGTCTATGGGACTTGGTCCGATCCAAGCAATTTATCAGGCACGATTTATGCGATATTTAGAAGCGCGAGGCCTATCTAAAACTGTGCATAAAAAAGTATGGTGTTTTTGTGGTGATGGGGAAATGGATGAACCAGAATCACTTGGTGCGTTATCGATTGCATCTAGAGAAAAACTAGATAATTTGATTTTTGTAATTAACTGTAATTTACAACGACTAGATGGTCCAGTTCGTGGTAATGGTAAAATTATTCAAGAATTAGAATCAGTATTTTTAGGGGCAGGTTGGAATGTTATTAAAGTAATTTGGGATAGTAAATGGGAAGCTTTATTAACTCAAGATCATACTGGTTTATTATTACAATTGATGCAAAATACAGTTGATGGAGCATATCAATGTTTTAATGCTAAAGATGGCGCTTATTTAAGGGAGCATTTTTTTGGTAAATATCCAGAATTAAAAAAATTAGTAGCCAATTTATCCGACGAAGAATTGTCTAACTTAGAATTTGGTGGTCATGATTTTAATAAAGTTTATCAGGCATATCGAGCGGCCACTCTTCATAAAAACCAACCAACAGTTATTTTAGCAAAAACGGTGAAAGGTTATGGATTAGGTGAGGCTGGCGAAGGTTTAAACATAGCTCATAGCGTTAAAAAATTAAATGTTAATCATTTGCAAGTATTTAAAGATAGATTTAAATTGCCAATTAGCGAATTACAGTTAGAAAATTTAGATTTTTATAATTTTCCAGCAAATAGCCAAGAGCAAGAGTATTTAGTTGCAAAACGTAAAGCTTTAGGTGGTAATTTGCCTAAAAGACGAAAAGTTGCCTCAAAAAATTTTGTAATCCACCAAGAATTATTAAATGATCATATAAAAAACAATACTGTTCGTTCTATATCTACAACCATGTCTTTGGTTAGAATTTTAAATTCTTTATGTAAAGATAAGATTATTGGTAAACATATAGTTCCAATTGTAGCCGATGAAGCTAGAACTTTTGGTATGGAGGGGTTTTTTAGACAGTTTAGTATTTATGCTCCATTTGGACAATCGTATAAACCAGTTGATTCTGAGCAAGTGATGTTTTATCGAGAAGAAAAAGATGGACAAATTTTAGAAGAAGGAATTACCGAAGCTGGGGCATTTTGTTCTTGGTTAGCAGCAGCTACTTCTTATAGTAATCATGATTGTATGATGCTGCCATTTTATATTTATTATTCGATGTTTGGTTTTCAAAGAATAGGTGATTTAATTTGGGCTGCAGCTGATATGCGAGCACGAGGATTTTTAATAGGTGCCACATCTGGTCGTACTACTTTAGCTGGGGAAGGTTTGCAGCATGGAGATGGGCATAGTCATGTTTTGGCAGGTACTGTGCCAAATTGTTTAAGTTACGATCCAACTTTTTCTTATGAGCTAGCAGTTATTATTGAAGATGGTTTACAAAGAATGTTACACCGTCAAGAAGATGTTTTTTATTATGTTACAGTGATGAACGAAAATTATCAGCAGTTACCAATACCAGAGCATAGCGACATTGAATCTATTAAATCAGGGATTATTAATGGGTTGTATTTATTTAAAGCAGATAATCAATATGAGTTACAAGTGCAATTGTTAGGATCTGGAGCTATTTTAAACGAGGTAATTGCAGCTCAAGCAGTATTAAATAAAGAATTTAATATTTCAGCTAATGTTTGGTCTGCAACAAGCTTTAATTTATTAGCTAAAGAGGCGCGGGAAATTAGAGAAAATAATTTATTTAATATAAATTTAATTGATAATAATCTTGAACAGAAAAAAATTTCTCATGTAGAAAAATGTTTTATAGATCAAAAAGGCCCAATTATTGCAGCTACTGATTATATTAAACAATATGCAGATCAAATTAGGGAATTTGTTCCTAATCGTTATATTGTATTAGGAACTGATGGATTTAGTTACAGTGATACTAGAGAAAATTTACGTAAATTATTTAAAGTAAGTTGTTCTCATATAGTTGTTGCTGCACTACAAGGTTTAATTGAAGATGGTAAATTAGATGCAGATATTTTGAAGGAAAAGCGCGCTGCGCTTATAGGAGCTTAGTATATGGATCAACAAATTTTAGTGCCAGATATTGGCGATTATAGTGGAATAGAGATTATAGAGGTTGTCGCAAAGGTTGGAGATCATCTTAAAAAAGACGATACCATGATTACCTTAGAAACAGACAAAGCTACCATGGATATTCCAGCACCTATGGATTTAACAATTGTTCAGTTACACGTAAAACCAGGAGATAAGGTTTCTAAAGGTAGCTTAATTGCAACGGTAAAAATTGCAGCTGCCTTGGATGCTACAGAGTTAGGTAGGGGCGCGCATCGTGATCAAAAACCTGGATCTTCTCCACATGCACAGAGTGTAAGTAGTGTACAGGCTCAATCGGATCCTTTAACTATAGAGAATGAATCATCCTCACTAAAAGGTTTTAGTAATGCAAGTCCTAGCATTCGTAAATTAGCCAGAGAATTAGGAGTGGATTTAGAAAATGTTTCTGGTACTCATAAACATGGCAGGATAGCCTCCAATGATGTTAAGCAGTATGTTAATAATATTTTAACTAACAACTTAGCAGCAAGAAACACTAACAATCTAAATAATATGCCAAATATAAATATGGATTTTAGTAAATGGGGAACAACAGTTAAACAACCATTATCTAGGATTAAAAAAAAATCAGGCCAACATTTACATCGTAATTGGGTATCTATTCCTCATGTAACTCATTTTGATACAGCAGATATTACTGGGTTAGAAAAATTTCGTAGAGAACAGCAACTTACCAAACAAGCTGAAGGCATTAAATTAACTCCGCTTATATTTTTTATCAAAGCAATTGTTAATGGTTTAATAAAATATCCTAACTTTAATAGTTCATTGTCTGAAAATGGAGAAGATCTAATTGTTAAACAATATTACAATATTGGTATTGCGGTTGATACTGATTTTGGGTTAGTGGTACCTGTTGTAAAAAACGCTGATCAAAAAAACATATTTCAGTTGGCAGAAGAATTAACCTTGCTTAGTCAAAAAGCTCGAGATAATAAATTAGCAATTGATGATATGCAGGGTGGTTGTTTTACAATATCCAGTTTGGGTGGAATTGGTGGAGTAGGGTTTACACCAATTATTAATGCCCCAGAGGTTGCAATTTTAGGTGTTTCGCGGCATAAAACTACTCCAGTTTATATAATGGAAGTGCTACAACCAAGAATAATATTACCGTTAGCATTATCTTATGATCATAGAGTTATAGATGGAGCAGAAGCTGCTAAATTTAGTAAATTTATTGTCCAACAGTTAGAAGATCTAAAAAATTTTTATGAACCAACAGCAAATTAACAATATTAAAATTATTAACACTCAAGTTTTAGTGATTGGATCAGGTCCTGGTGGCTATACTGCTGCATTTAGGGCAGCAGATTTAGGTAAACAAGTAGTCTTGGCTGAATATTATAACCAACTAGGTGGGGTGTGCTTAAACGTAGGCTGTATTCCTTCTAAGGCTTTATTACATGTAGTTCATGTTTTAGAGGAAGCTAAAGAATTAGAGCATAGAGGGATCAGTTTTGGTAAACCAAAAATTGATTTAGCTAAGCTGCGCGCTTGGGTAGTTAGTAAAACAATAAATAAATTAACTACAGGACTTAAGTCATTAGCTGCTTTAAGAAAAGTGAATGTTGTAACTGGGCATGCAAAATTTATAACTGCCAATAGCGTGCAAGTTATAGATGAGTATGGAAACGTTATTTCTCAGATTAATTTTGAACATGCAATTATAGCTGTTGGCTCTAGACCAATAGAGTTACCAAATATACCAAAAGATCCAAGAATTATGGATTCGACTAAAGCCTTACAATTAGAGGATGTACCAGACAATTTATTAATTATTGGAGGTGGTATTATTGGAATGGAGTTAGGGACTGTTTATGCTGCATTAGGTTCCAAAATTAGTGTAGTTGAATTAACTAAACAATTATTGCCAGGTGCGGATTTTGATCTTGTCGATGTTTGGCAAAAGCACATGCAAACTAAATTTAGTAATGTTTTTTTGAATACCAAAGTTGATGCTGTTGTTGCATCTAAAAAATACTTAGAGGTTAAATTTTCTGGAGAATATTCGGATACTTTGCAATATAGCAAAATTTTGTGTGCTGTTGGTAGAAGACCAAATTCTGATCAAATTGCGGCAGGCACCATAGGGTTAGATATTAATGAACGAGGTTTTATTGTTGTTGACAAGCAAATGCGTACTAATATTCCGCATATTTTTGCCATTGGAGATGTAGTCGGACAACCAATGTTGGCACATAAAGCAATCCCAGAAGGTAAAATTGCAGCAGAAGTTATTTGTGGAGAGGCGCGTTTCTTTGATACTAAAATTATTCCAAGTGTAGCCTACACTGATCCTGAAATTGCATGGGTAGGATCAACAGAAGAGCAATGTAAATTGCAAAATATGCGGTACGAAAAAGCAGTGTTTCCTTGGATGGCAAGCGGTAGAGCATTAGCCACAGGTAAATCTGATGGCTTTACTAAAGTCTTATTTAATCCAATTAATAAGCAGATTATTGGAGCTGGTATTGTAGGACATGGTTCTAGTGAATTAATTGCAGAAGTTGCAATTGCAATTGAAATGGGAGCTACTGCCGAAGATCTTGGATCTATTATTCATCCGCATCCAACATTATCAGAAACTATTGCACAAGCTGCAGAATTATTTTCTGGTACGATTACGGATTTACCTAATCCAAGCGGGAAGAAGCATTAGGCATTAGATCTTTTCGCAAGCAGCCACAAATTTATTTAGATTATTTATTAATTTCGTAGATAATCCATAAGCAACGTTAAGATTTATAGCCGTTAATTCAGGGTTATCTGGATATTCATGCGATAAATGATTGCGTGAATCACGCATTTTTAGCGTATATAGTGCATGGAAATATAAATGTTGACTAATTATCTAATTTCAGAAAGCTGGTAAGTGTGTATTATAGTTGGTTGCCTATAGACTAAAATTGTTGATAAATTAATAATATAATAATAAAAAGCTTAATATATTCACTTAGTTACAAGGGAAGAAGTAGCTATGCCAAAAATATTAAACAAGGATAATTTTACCGCAGCAGATTTACAATACTTGTATAAAGGTATTGTAATAGACACTTTTAATAATAGTCACAGTGCCAACAACAATGATCGTGATATATTTAACTTCTTTGACCATAAAGTTAAACTTTATTTTCGTCCCATTATTGATAGCTATGACGGTGTTAAATATTTTCAAAAAATCCTTACCGTAATAGAAGAAATTAGAGGTAAAATTTTAACTAACATTTTAATTTCTTTAGATGATAGCTCAAGCACTAACCTCTTGGGTCATATAGATGGTACGATAAAAGCTAATATTAAAAAACTTATTAAAGAACATAAAAATAGTCTGCAAGAAATGCAATTTAATTGTGCTTTTTGTGATGAATTTAGAGGGTTAATAAATCAAATATTAGGTAATATTAATAAAACTAGTATTAATCAACTTAATACGGATCCATTGTTGGGGGCGTGGAGATTTTTAGATCCTGAAAATAATAGAAGAATGTGTGAACAAGATGATTTTAACGCTCCTTATATCAATAATCCATTTTCTTTATCCAGTCATACAACTAGAAAATTATTATCTTGTGGGACGGATGTAGAAAGTTTTACTGGCGGGATTATTTATGGTTATGGCGGATATGTTTTTGAAGCCACCGCTATCTATTATTTAGCTACAAAATTTAGTCATATAGGTACTGCTGTAGCAGAAGAAGAACAAGAACGTAGATTTATTGCATATGCCACTACTTTAACTGAAGCACTAAGAGGTTATAACGAAGGTAACTCTCAAGGAGTGGATTCACCTTCTTGCCCTGGAGGAATAGTTGGCAGATTTATAGAACAAGGCGGCTACGAACAAAATCTACAATTTATATCTAAAAGAACATTTATTAATGAGGTTATTAGTGATGTGGTTTGTAAAAGAGTGCATGAAATATTAACTATTTCTACTACTACCCAAGAAGTAACACATTTATTGAGTTCTTTATCTACTGGATTTAGTCAACCTCAACAATTAAGCACTCTTGAAACAACGCCAGAATTGCGAAAAAAACGCTATTCATTGTTTAACGTCCATAATAACAATAAAACTTTTTTTGAACTAATTAAACAAAACATCAAAGAAAAAAGAGATAATATTGGGAATGCTGTAATAGTTGATTTTCATCAAAATATACAAGGGTATAGCTATCAAGACTTTGAAAATATTTTTTTAGGTTTATCTATAGTTCATACTGATGGCGGTGCAGGAGCGTTTACTAGGGAATTTAGATTAATTGGCTATACATTTTCTGATCCAACTTATTGTTGTTATTCAAAAGTATTCAATATGTGTTCGGCTAAATTAAAGCAACTGCAACCACAACTGCTGATTATCTCAGGAGAAACTGCTATAAAATTATGCGAGGAAGTAGTTGCAGAGGTATTACCACTAATTGCTGATCAACCTTTGTTTGCCAATGGATTTTGGCAAGCTGATTTAGCCATAATTATTGAAAGCTATAAAAATGGTATTAATAGCAGAGAAAGCGACCCAGATTTTATTGATAGAATTAGAAAAATTAATTACCACGATTTAGATGAATTTGGAAAAGAAGAAGAAGTAGCAGGATTAGGCAAAATTATAAATATCTCTTTAGTAAATAGCAATATTTTAATTAACAATATTGCTCGTAAAATTTTAAAAAGAATTAGGAAACATTTAGCATTAGGGCAGGAAGAAGAACGAGATCCATTACTCGAAGAAGAGCCTTATCAAATATCACTTGATGTTATGCCAGAAGGATATAATATAGAAAACGAAGCATCATTAGGCAATACCATTGATTATAATCTCCAGCAAATAAGAGCAAGAACTTGTCTTGAGCATAGAATTAGGTATGTTTTTGGAGTTAGAAATGTTGTTAGTGTTGGTCCATATAGTAATGTCTTAGATTTCCCTAATGTTCCGGTGGTACATCCTTATGTTCCAAATGGTATAGGTAATATTCAATCTTACGATGCCGGAGTTCCTTCATTTCCTATAGTAGTTAATATACCAGGAGGAACTATTAGTAATTTACCATCTGGAGTAAAAGAGCAATTAATTCGCCATAAAATTAATATTAACCAATTAGAAGTATTTTTTTGTGTACAAAATATGCCTTGGCGGCAAGATGAGCAGTTATTATTAAGACCGCATCCGTGGCTCCATCAAGATGCGCCATTTAATGGTAATTATATAAAAAACGATATTGTGTTAGCAGGAACTATGGCAGTTAATAGTAGGATAGAGTCTCTAACAGAATTTGCTGTTAGCACTCATCATAACGAAATCAGAGAAATAGTTTATTCCCCAGATAATATGCATATTCAAGGAATAGACAGCTTAGATAAAAGCCACGCTTTTTATTCATTTTTAATTGTAAAAAGTACAGGTAAAGCAGTATTAACTTTACACTGGTTGTTAAGTCGATCAGACTATACTCGTATAACTACAAGACTAATTGGTGAAGCTATTGCAAACCGCAATGGGGTTTTGCAGCTAGCAAATGTCGTTGATTGGGCTACTCATGTTATAGGCAGTAATTTGAATGGTGGCTTTGGTGGAGAAGCATACCAACCAGAACCAGGTCGAGCTGGAAATGATATGACGGCAGTAGATGCTCTTCAAAGATTAATTGTTGGTGGACAGCCGGAGGTAAGTGTTGATAATCGGAAATATAGGTTAGTTGGGCAACAGGTGGTAATTAATTATTACCAACAAGCATGTTTACGCCCGGTAACTGTTGGTGTTAGCAGAACTTTTCTCCCTCTATTAAATGAAGAACCACAACAAATAGCCACCTTCCTACCAGAAGTTATTATTAATAACTTAGTTAGAATCGGAGGATTATAACATTTGTTCAAGTGGAAATACTTATATATTATTATTGTCCACTTGAACACTTAACTATGTAAATAATATACTATTTAAAAATCAATCCAATACTGTAATGTATAGAGTTTTTTAATTGAGCAGTTATAAGACTACCAGTTGAGCTATATCCACAAGGTTTTAGCTTTGAAGTGTTTTCCCAGCCTATTAAAGCTCTTATTGCAAAATGTTCGTATATAGAACCCTGTACCCCACCGTTAACCCTTAGCAAAGTTTTTCTATAATTATTATTTAATATATCGCTACTTACACTAGGAGCACCATTAACAGAGGATCTATTACGTACTAATTTAACATTTGTGCGTTTAATTCCCGCATTCCCTATAAGCGATAAGCCATATGATTCTGTAGAGTAAAACCTATATTCACCAACTAAACTGGCATACAATCCAGCAATTTTAGCTTTATTAGAATAATTAACAGACTGAACACCATTTGGAACTGCAATACCAAGATTCATATCACCAGCTGCCAAAGACACATCTCTTTTCTTTTCTAAAGTTGTTTCATATCCACCTTCAATTCCAAAATAATCACAAAACTTAACGCCAGCAAATATATTACCCTTTGGTAAAGTTTTTTTAAATAAATTATCTCCGTAGCCTGGTTTAAATCCAAAGTGTTGCATTCCAACACCTACCCCGCCGTAAGGAGTAAAACTCAAATCTTTAAATGCAGCAAAAGAAGTCGTTGAAAAAAGTGCGCTAAAAACAAATATTGCTATAGTAAATGTATTTTTTAATGAATTTTGCATATTTTCCTCTTAAAACATTCTTAAATTAAATCTAACATTAGCTAAAATATTTTAACTCAAATAATAACCTTCTACCACTTATACAAGTGGCATCTAAGTAGTGCTCTTTAAAAAAATATATTAATGGTAATAAATATTTATTCAACAATAGCATAAACTAATAATTAACACCAATTTGTTAAAATGTACGAATAAATGGATGCTATGAGAGTGACTAAATGGAATTATAAAAAATATATAAACTCAATTTTAACTTATTAAACAGTAAGAAATAAAATTCTATTATAATTTTTACCTAAAAAGAAAAATAGCTGTGAAGAATAATAGGGGGCAATAATACAGTAAATTAATCCATAGCTAGTTTGTTGATTATATACCTTGTCCGTCTGACGAATGTTCAATTAAAAAAACCCTTTGCTCTGTTTTATTATAGTTAGAGGTAATCGTTCACGTAGGTACGTACTTTATTGTTGTAGTAGCGCATGGTTGAGTGCGTTTTAGCTTATTTTTAATGTTCGAGGTGTGCGAGTTATGGGCCGCAGTGCAGTAATAAGGTACTTATGTGAACGATTACAGTTAGAGTTATATTGTAATTACTATAATCCTCCCAATCTAACTAAATTTTGAATAACAACTGCTTGAGGAGCAGGGGCTGCCTCTTGTGGTGGCGGTGCCACTTGTTGGGCCGCTACTCGCGCTAAACGTTGGCGCTCAGCTGCCACTATAGCTACCACATTTTGTTTAAAGGTATTTTGAATACCTGTAAGCGTTGCTTGATGTGCTACACCAAACTGCTGATACCTAACAAATAAAGCTTGTAAAATTCCCACTTTATCTCTAACAGTCTGACCAGCTACTTGCCCTGCTGGAATATTTTGAGCAATTCTATTAAACACATCATTAGTTGGCATGTTAGCAATATTTCCAGCCACATTAAGTCCATTATA
>CAIJNR010000126.1 GCA_903822055.1 uncultured Francisellaceae bacterium
AATTATAGACCAAGTATTTTAGAAAATATTGAATGTATTGAAGAAGTGGACCCACTAATTTTAGACAAACTAATTAACTCATCTTTATTGTTAATAAATGAGGACTGGAATGAGAAACAACAATTATTAAGTTATAAGAAACTTATTAATAATGGTTGTATAAAGGTCAAATATATTAAATCTAAAATAGGAATAGGTAGAGTGAGCCCCAAATTAGGACTTATAACACTACGCCGAGAGATTAAGCAAACTCTAACTAAGGGGACATACATCGATATAGATATAGTTAATTGTCATCCAATATTACTATCTCAAAAATGCCAATCTTTAAAAAAAGTTATTACCCGCTTTTTACAAGGAGCTGCTTATTTATCGTTTATAGCTTGGTTACCAATTGCAGCTCCAGTAGCTGGCGTTGCAAAAGCTGTGGAACATTTTAGTAAAAGACAAAAAACTAAAACTGCCGCTAATAATATGATAAATTTTTTTAGTTGTACAGATTTACAATTAAATACCAAATTGCGTCATTTTAGGGATTTAACAGGTAGAATTTTACGATCAAATAAATCTAATGAATATTTACCGAAATTATATGAACATTATTTTAATGGTAGTAATGTTAAATTAGATGAGTTTGTTAAAGAAATACAACAATCTATTCCTAACACAGTAGTAGCTTCAAGAAAACCTGTAATCACAACTGCTCAACAAAAATCAATAGATCCGCCACAAGATCTAAATAAATTATCTATAAAAACTCAAACTACTAAGAGTAAAAAAATAAAGTTGGATCCAACTAAAAAAAATCCTAATGAATAATATATTCACTGCACATGAGTTTTCAGTGCTATAAAAATAATGAGCTCTGTCTGAGCCCTGCGGAGCAGGACGAGTTAGTGAATTATTTTTATAGCACTGAAAACTCATGTGCGTTAAGTTATACACAACGTAACTAAGTTATATTATGGCAATTTTTTCGCCCATTTTAATGATAGTATTGGGTTTTATATTTTCAGAAAAATTAATTTGATTATTTTCGAATAATACTATTACAGTAGATCCTAATTGAAACAAACCCATTTCTTCTGCTCGTTCTAAGGTTATTTGATTGTTTTCTTCATAATCCCAGGAAGTTATAGAGCGCGATTTAGCAGGTGTTACTTGCCCATGCCAATTTGTAACTATGCTACCAACTATCATAGCTCCTACTAAAATAATAGCTATTTTACCAATTTCACTATCAAAAATAGAAATTACCCGTTCATTTTGAGTGAATACATTAGGTATTTTTTGCACTGTTATAGTATTTACAGAAAACAACCTACCAGGAACATATGTCATTTTTTTTAAAGTAGCCTTTATTGGCATATGTACTCTATGGTAATTATGTGGTGCTAAGTATATAGTGATGAATTTACCAGCAGAGAAAGTTTGGCAATCAATTGTTGTATGTTGGGTTGCTAATAGGTTTGGTAGCGATAAATCAACCCCTTTAGTGTGGATTAGTAAATTGTTTTTTATGTCGCCATACTGAGTAATGCATCCATCAGCTGGACTAATAATAGAGTGTTGGTTAGGATCTATGATCCTGGCAGTTTGATTTAATTTACGAGTAAAAAAATCATTATAGTTTTTGTAAGAAAATGGATTAGGTTGAATGGCTTCTTGCAAATCAACTGAATACCGTTTTAAAAAATAACTAATTAAAAAATTTTTTACCCAGGTAATAGAACAATTTGCTAAAAAATGAGCTAATTTGTTTATTTGATTATGCGGTAATAAGTATTGTAAGTAAACCATCTGGGCATGATAACACTAAAGGTTTTATATATGAATGATGTTATAAACAATAATGAGCATAATTTAATTTGGGTTGACTTAGAGATGACTGGTCTTAATCCAGACAAAGAACATATTTTAGAAGTTGCAATTGTGATTACTGATCAAAAATTAAATATAATTGCAGATGATTTTGATATAATCGTTTATCAACCAGAAGAAAATTTAAGATCTATGAACGATTGGGTTAAAGATATCCATACTAAAAATGGATTGTTAAATTTGGTACCAAAAAGCAAGGTTGACATAGCAACTACCGAAAACAGTGCATTAAATTTTATTCAAAAACACGTGGCAAAGCAAACATCTCCAATGTGTGGTAATAGCATTTGCTTAGATCGACGGTTTTTATTTAGGTACATGCCACGTTTAGAGGAATATTTTCATTATCGCAACCTTGATGTTAGTACAGTAAAAAATTTGGGATTATATTGGTTTCCAGAAAAAATCAAAGATTTTCAAAAACAAGACAGTTTACATCGTGCTAAAGACGATATTTTACAATCTATTAATGAATTAAAATTTTATCGAGAAAATTTATTTGTTAAATAAGAGATTGTGCAAAGAACTTATACTTTTTTCACTCGCTAAACTTAGCTACCTCAAACAAACGCTCGTTTAAAAGCATAAGTTCTTTGCACAACCATTAAATTTTAGATCTAATATATTTCAGGATATTCAATGTTGAATTGTTTTTTTATAATAATAAAATAATTCAACAGGTTATATCTTGTATATTGTAAAAAATTTATCAAAAGCATTTTCTTTGGTAGAATTGTTAGTAGTTATAGCAATTATAGGATTGTTATCAGCTGTTGCAATTCCTTCTTATAACCAATATATAATTAAAGTTAAAATGGTAGAATTTTTTGTTTTAGCAGACACTTATAAATTAAAATTAATAGAATCTATTATTAATGGTGAACAAGAAAAACAAGCTGTTAATTATTCTATTAACAATCCAAGCAATTTGGTGGAAAAAATAGAATATCTAAATTTTGGAAACAAAAAACACGTATTAAAGTTTACAGCAAACATGAAAAACATTGGTATAAAATTAATTAATCAAACTCCATTAACTGTACAATTTATTGCTGAAGAGAATTCTCTTGGTAATTTAATAGTTTGGAGTTGTCAGTATAATGCAGGATATTCGTTTATTATGTCAAAAAATTGCAAAGAAAAAGAAATTATTTAGAGATAAAAATATAGTATTTTGCGTGATACTGCACCATTGCATGAATTTTTTCTTATACAAAACCTATGTTTTTCATGTATTATATAAAACAGGCTCTTAAAATTCATGTTAAATATACAGATCTATTAATTGTATAAGCACTAAAAAACAATAATCAATTTAATTGATATTGTGCGTATTTTTTATTTATTTTTTAATGATTAAAACTGTTAATAAAAAAATTAATAATAAAAATATGATAAAGGGGGTTTATTATGAGAACTATTAAGATCCAAGTTAAAAATTTTCATGGCAAAAAGCGTTATTGTGTGGCAGGTGCTAATAAAGAAGTTTATCTTACAGATAAAGAGGCTGGTATAATAGCTTGTTTGGTAGATGGGTTGCGTCCTAAGGAAATTGCATGGGAATTAACAACTAGCTTAAATACGGTTAACACACATTTAGCAAACATTAAAATTAAATTAGGTTGCATGAGCATTTTTCAGTTAGGATTGGTTTTAGGTAACGTAATAACCACGGATAATAGTATTTTTTCTAATAGGATGGCTCTTAAAACAAGTAATAATATTTAATTTGAATTATAATTTATTAATATGAACATTGAGGAATTATTGATTAATTTGTACGACAAAAAATCTGTTATTGCAATAGAACAGTTAGCAATAACAGATTTTAATATGTCTAATGCTTATTTACAGCAAAAAGCCGTTCAAGCAAGTGTCGATCAGTTATTGGAAAATTTTCCTGGTGCTAAAAAAATTGCTGTTTTTTGTGGGGTTGGTAATAATGCTAATGACGGTTTGCAAATCGCAGATCAATTAAAACTACTTGGTTTTTCTGTACAAGTAATAAAAGCTATTAACTGGACAAAAGATCTGCAAATAGATGCAGATGTTATAGTAGATGCCTTATTTGGTATTGGAATTAATAGAAATATAGCAGGTGTGTGGGAACAAATAATCAACCAAATCAATGCTAGTAGTATTCCGATTTTATCAATTGATATACCATCTGGCTTAGATCCAAATACTGGTAAAGTTTTAGGAGTGGCAGTTAAGGCCAATATAACTATAACGTTTGTGGGGTTAAAAAAAGGGTTGTTTACTGGCAAAGGTCGAGATTATAGTGGGGAAATTAAATTTAATAATCTTGGATTGCCAGTAGAAGTATATAAAGATTCCATCTGTAATGCTGTTCGATTAACTAATAACAGCTTTAAGGATGTTTTACCAAAAAGAGCTCAATCTGCTCATAAAGGTGATTTTGGTAAATTATTAATTATGGGTGGGAAAGACGGTATGCAAGGTGCAGCTTTGTTAGCTGGTACGGCAGCATTACGTACAGGAACTGGTATAGTACATGTATTATCAAATAGCACTCATCCTGGATCAATTAATTTTATTTGTCCAGAAATACAATGGCATAATTTTTCTGAAATAAAGCAATTAAAAGATTTATTAGCGAAATCTACGGTATTATTGTTAGGTCCAGGTCTTGGTAATGATAAATATAGCAAGATTTTTTTTGATGAAGCTATGCAAAGTGATTTACCATTAGTGTTAGATGCTGATGGTTTAAATATGTTGTCAGAAAAATTTAGTAATAATTTTAAGATCAGAAAAAACTGGATTTTAACTCCACATTCTATGGAAGCCGCTAGATTATTAAATACAGATGTTGCAACAATTGAAGCCGATCGTTTTGCAGCAATAGAACAATTAAGTCATAAGTATAAAGCAACTGTAATTTTAAAGGGCTCTGGTACATTAATTAAAATATACCAAGATAATAAAAATATGGAATACAACCCAGTTTATCTTTGTGATTTAGGTAATCCTGGAATGGCAACAGCTGGTATGGGGGATGTCTTAGCTGGAGTGATTGCAGCATTTATTGCTCAAAAACTTACGTTTGGAGATGCTTGCAAGTTGGGAGTTTTTGTTCATGCTTTGGCGGGAGATTTAGCTGCAAAAGAAGGGCAAGTAGGCACTTTAGCATCAGATTTATTTGTTTTTATTAGAAAAATTATCTCCAACATTTGATATTGATTTGTTAAATGAAGAAAGTGATAATAATAAAACTAAAGACTGCTAAAAAAGCTTAAAGTCCTGTAAAAATAATAATTTGTAATCAGCAAAGAGCTTGAAGATGCGTTTGAGGTAGCTGCCAACTGTTTCAGGAAACCCATGATCAAAAACGCAACTAAAATTTAGCTACTTTAAATGATTTAAACTAATATTTGAGTATTATGTTGGTAGCATGCGGGCGTGTGGAGAGTGGTTTATAGTTTGTTCAATTATCGGCTCTATAAAATCGTTGTTATTGTTAGAAAAAAAACCAGACAAAATAAGGGTATCTTGCCTAGGAACAATATTAGGCATGTTCGTTTCGGTAGCTGGATTATCGATAGCATTAAGCGATCCTGTAATATTCGATATGTTGTTACTGCTTCTCCCTGCTTCAACTATTGCATGTTTAATGCATTCAAATAAATATTTCTTGGAAGAGTCTGAAAAATTTGCCAATTCTTCTTTTAGTTGTTCTTGTTCATCTTGACTTAAAGTATTATGCATTTTGAACATAATATTTAATATTTCTATTTGATCATCATCTAACAAATCTTCTGATAAAGTAAAGAATTTATTAGATGCATTGTTAATTAACCACGGTACAATAATGCTTGCGGCTGCAGAAATAGCTTTAATATTATTATATACATAATTGTTAAATTCGCTTGGTGTGTCCTCGGAAGTAGTTGCATCTACATATGTTTGCGTTACAAAGACAACAATAAATATATCAAACATCAAAAGTGACCAAAACGTTTGATTATAACAAAGACATTTATCTTTTTTAAAATTTTCCACATAATTATGCATCCAGCTACCACTAAGGATCCCGATACTATTAAGAATAATTATCGGTGTGCTAATAGCTGGATTAACAGAATTTACTAAATTAACATTTGTTATCGCTGTAGTTATGGGTAAGGTATATCTATTAATATTTCGCAAAGTTATTTTGCGTTTTAACCAGTTCTTTATTTTTATTATAATTACCGGGATCTGCATGTTACATACCTCTCTAGCATTAAGTTAGTTGAAAAATATAGTAATTTTAATATTAGTTAAGTTTTTTATCAATGGCCCTTAGCCCTGGTTATATTTTATTTATTTGTAATCAGCAAATCCAGCTGATAGACTTATATCTATGTTAGCAAAATTTTTAAATCCAAAAAAGGCTATTATTGAAGGTGCTAGAGCTGAAGGTAAAGCTGAAGGTGAGTTAGAGAAAGCAAAAAAAATCGCCAAAAAAATGTTAAGTGAAGATTTGGAAATAAATTTAATTTCAAGGTTCACTAATTTAACTATAGAGGAAATCGAGCAACTGAAAGCCGAACTTGAAAGCTAAAAAATTATAATGCAAAAAAATCAAAAAGAATATTTTGGATCCAAGAAAGCGGTGGCCCCATTATTGCAGAAAGTACGCTGGTATACATTAAAATCATTAAAATAATAAATCCATATTGTTCAATATACCCATAAGCTTTAGCTAGATGAGCTGGTAATAAGCTTGAAACAACTCGACTGCCATCTAATGGTGGAATTGGAATTAAATTTAAAACCATTAATAAAAGATTAATAGAAATTCCAGCATAACCCATGTGTACAAAAAATAATTTAATGACAGGTAATAATGTTATTTGGTGAAATAATATTACTGCCATTTTAGTAAATATGGCCCACATAATTGCCATTAAAAAATTAGAAATTGGTCCGGCAATTGCAACTAATGCAGTATCTTTTCTAAAATTTTTAAAATTGCGAGAATTTATAGGTACAGGTTTTGCCCAACCAAAAACAAAACTTCCCATTAACAAACACAATATAGGCATAATAACTGTGCCAACAAGATCAATATGTTTAAATGGATTTAATGTTAGGCGCCCTAACATTGCTGCTGTTCTATCTCCCAATAAATTCGCGACCCAGCCATGGGCTACTTCATGTACTATAATTGCCAGCAATACTGGTAACGTCCAAATAGCAATTGATTGCATTATGTTTAAATTATTCATGCTTTTAATACACCTAAAATTAAAAAAATAACTTTAATCCAATCAACATCGTTATCCAAAAAATAACAGTCATCCATCCTCCGACTTTTATAAAATCATCCCTAGAGTATCCACCAGGTCCTGCAATTAAAGCATTTACTTGATGGGTAGGAAGTATAAAAGTGTTAGACGCAGATAATGCTACGGTTAAAGCAAAAACTCTAGGATCAGCTCCAACCGAATTCGCAAGTTCTAAAGCAATTGGTACTAAGAAGATAGTAGCACCAACATTGGAAATAACCAGTGCCAAACAACTAGAGGCAATTATTAATGCTAACTGCATTATCCATTGGGAAGTGATTATATTATTTTGAGTAATAATAGCAATTAACCATTCAGTAGTGCCAGTAGTTTGTAAGACTAATCCTAGTGGAATTAATCCTGCAACCAAAAAAATTGTTTTCCAGCTTACAGCGCTATATGCTTGATCGATCGATAAAACCCCAGTCGCTATCATTCCAACTGCACCAATTAATAATCCTACAGAAATTGGTAACCAATTAGAAATTACTAAAAAAATAGCCAATAAAAAAAATCCTAAAGCGAATGGCATTTTTTTAGGGTAAAATTTATCTAGTGGGTAAGAGGTAGTTAGCACAAAAAAATCAGGATTTTTTTTAAATTCATTTAACGCTTCCCAATTGCTAAACATACCTAAAGTATCACCGCTACGCAGTGTTAGAGAATTTAATTCTTCACCACTATAAACATTACTATCACGAAACAATGCTAACACATGAAGTTTATAAGCCCTTTTCATGTGTAATTCTTTGGCTTCTTTACCAATTAATTGTGAGCTTGGTGGAATTACAGCTTCACATAAACCAGCTCTTGTTGGGTGCAATATTTCTGCAAAGACATCTAATTTTGGCAGCATTTTAAGCTCATTATCTTTAGCAAATTGTTTTATTGTTTCTAAATCTCCCATAACAGCAAGTACTGCATTTGGTTTAACTATAGTTTTTCTAAGTGGTGGAAAAAAATATTCTTGTTCTTGCCAAATCGCAAGAATAGAAGCACTATTTGGTAAATTTTGCTCTAATTGTTTTAACGTAGCATTAGCAATTGGGCTTTTATTAGTTAATTTTAATTCGTATATGTCAGTACCTTTAGAATAAGTTTTTTGAAAATAAGCTTTAGTAGCACCGCTAGTTACAGAGTGGTTTTCTGTAGACTTTAATTGTTTATTAATAAAATATAAATAAATAATTCCAGAAATTAATAATATTAGGCCAATTGGCAGCACTTCAAATAGATGAAATGGTGTAATGGTAGTTTTATGTTGAAAATTAGCATATTGATTTATATTGGCTAGCAAGCTATTTAAAATAATTAATGGCGTTGAACCAACCATGGTTAAAGATCCGCCTAAAATAGCGCAAAATGTCATTGGTAATAGTAGAAATTTTTTTTCTATGCCAGTTCGAGCAGAAATTTTTGTTATTATTGGTAATAGCAGGGTAACTGTTCCAATACTTCGCATAAACCCAGATAACAATCCAGATGCAGTCATTAGCATAAGGTTTATTTTTTTAGGATGTTCGCGACCTAATTTAAGCAACCATTTTGCGACTATTAAACTAATTCCAGAATTTTCTAGACCATAGCTCATAATCATAATAGCTATTAATGATATAACTGCTTGACTAGAAAAACCAGAAAAAAGTTGTTCTGGTGGTAAAAGTTTGGTTATACCGATAATTACTAACACTAGTACTGCAACTACGTCTGTTCTTAAAATGCTAGAAAAGAACAAAAAGGCAGTAAATGTCAAAATAATTAATGATAATAAAATATTTATGTTTAAAGTAATAGTTTGTTCTAACAATGTAAAACCTTTTTCACTCGCTATGCTCAAACAGGCGCTCGTTTAAAAGTAAAGCTTCTTTGCCATGCCCTATATAAGATTTTAATACAAAAACTATGTCCCAAACATTATTTCCCAAAGAGATAGCAATTTTTTCAAATTTGGTGATTGGGCGTACTATATTATGATTTTTTAATTGATGAAATTCAGAAAAATGTGCAATTGTTTTTATAATATGGTCGGCATAGTCATCTGAATCAGTTGCAATATGTAATATACCATTTAGTAATAATTTATTTTTTATTATATTTATAAAATTATCCTGAATCATGCGACGTTTATGGTGTCTTGCCTTTGGCCAAGGA
>CAIJNR010000127.1 GCA_903822055.1 uncultured Francisellaceae bacterium
TACCCTCACCCCAGCCCTCTCCAGCCATGCTGGAGAGGGTGAGTTTGAGAGAAGAGTTGATATATTAGGAGAAGACAATGGCATTAATGCTTCAGCAAAAGCAGAACATGGTTGATAAGCTAATGAAAGTAGCCTCACAATCTACTTCTGTAATTGCGGCTGATTATAAAGGTCTTAAATCTAGTGATATGACAGAGTTGCGTGCTAAATTGCGACAATTAGGTGGGGTTAATTTGCATGTTGTGCGAAATACCTTAGCTAAAAAAGCTTTTGCTGGAACTAATTACGAAGAATTAATTAAGCATTTACATGGCCCAGTAGTTTTAGCTTTTGCTAAAGATGATCCTAGTGCCATAGCTAAATTGTTGCGAGATTTTGCTAAAGAACGAGAAAAGTTATCAGTTACAGCTTTATTCATAGAAGGTCAGCTGTTAAATGGTAATCAATTGGACTTGGTAGCTAATTTGCCTACTAAGCAAGAAGCTATTACTAAATTAGTTGTAGTCATGAATGCACCAATTGTTAAACTGGTTAGAACTTTAGCCGAACCAACAGCAAAATTAGTTCGAACTGTAGTTGCAGTTCAGAATACAATGCAATAGAAATTTTTACTTGATACCAATGATGGAGTAGATAAATATGACGGCTATATCGAACGAACAAATACTAGATGCAATATCTCATAAAACTGTTATGGAAATAGTGGAATTAGTTAAATCTATGGAAGAAAAGTTTCATGTGTCAGCTGCGTCTGTTGCAGTAGCTGCGCCTTCGGCTGGTGGTGGCGCTAAAGAAGCAGCTGAAGAACAAACGGAATTTTCTGTTCTGTTAACTAATTTTGGCGCTAATAAAGTTGGAGTTATTAAAGTTGTAAGAGAACTTACTACTTTGGGATTAAAAGAAGCTAAAGCTTTAGTTGAAGAAGCTCCATCTACCGTTAAGGAAGGTGTTTCTAAGCAAGAAGCTGCTGATATCAAAAAGAAATTAGAAGAAGCTGGAGCTTCTGTCGAAATCAAATAAATTTTTTTTGCACCTTCTTCTTAAAGCCTCTCTCTAGCAAAACTGGGGAGAGGCTTTCGATGTCTTCTCTAGTTGAAATAGAAGAAGATTGGGGTTGGGGGTGATTATTTAATTAGGAGCCCAAATGGCCAATGTATCTAATTTGCCGTTGTCGTATACTGAAAAAAAACGTATTCGTGCTTATTATGGAAAAATAGAAGAAGCGTTAGCTATACCGTCTTTATTAGCCATACAATTAGATTCGTATAAAGAATTTTTACAAGTTGATGTATCAGTTTCAGCAAGAAAAACCATTGGGTTACAAGCCGCCTTAACATCGATTTTTCCTATTGCTAGTTATTCTGGCAATGCAATTATAAAATTTATTAGTTACAACATTGGTAAACCTGGTTTTGATGTTAATGAGTGTAAAATAAGAGGAGCAACATTTGCAGCTCCGCTTAGAATTAAAGTGCATTTAATTATTTATGATAAAGAAGCATCTACTGCAGATAATAAAATTATCAAAGATGTTAGAGAGCAAGAAGTATATATGGGTGAGATCCCATTGATGACAAATAGTGGCACATTTGTTATTAACGGTACAGAGAGGGTAGTGGTATCTCAGTTACATCGTTCACCAGGAGTGTTTTTTGAACATGATCGTGGTAGAACCCATTCTTCTGGTAAATTATTGTATATGGCTAGAGTTATTCCATATCGTGGTTCTTGGTTAGATGTTGAATTTGATCCAAAAGATTGTATTTATGTGCGAATAGACAGAAGACGTAAGTTGCCAGCTACTATCTTATTACGAGCTATGGGTTTATCGACAGAATCCATTCTTACAGAATTCTTTGAAACAAGTAAATTTAATTTCACTAAAGATCATAAAATTGTCTTAGACTTAATTCCTAGCAGGTTACGTGGAGAAACTGCTTTATTCCCAATTAAGCTGCCAGACGGAGAAGTTCTGTTAGAAATGGGAAAACGTATTACAGCTCGACACATTAAGCAGATGGAAAAGGCCAATATTAAAAAACTAGAAGTTACTGAAGAATATATAACTCATAAATGTTTGGCGCATGATATTGTTGATAAAGAAAGTGGAGAAGTATTAGTTGAAGCTAATACTGAAATAGATAAAAATGTTTTAGAAATCATCAAAAAACAATCTATTAATAGCATAAATGTTATTTATACTAATGATTTGGATAAGGGAGCATATATCTCTGATACTTTGCGTATTGATCCAACAAAAAGCCAATATGAAGCATTAGTAGAAATTTACCGCATGATGCGTCCTGGTGAACCACCAACTAAAGATTCTGCAGAGCAACTATTTAATGGATTGTTTTTTACTGAAGAACGATATGATCTTTCTGCAGTCGGTAGAATGAAATTTAATAAGCGAGTAGGCCGTAAATCTGTGGATGGCCCAGGAATTTTAACTAAACAAGATATTTTAGATTTGCTTCGAGAACTTATTAAAATTAAAAATGGTCAAGGGCATACTGATGATATAGATCATCTTGGAAATCGCCGCGTTAAAGTGGTTGGCGAAATGGTGGAAAATCAATTTAGATTGGGTTTAATTCGTGTAGAGCGATCAGCTAAAGAGCGTTTAAGTTTTGCTGAATCAGAATCATTAATGCCGCAAGATATTATTAATTCAAAATCAGTATCTGCAACTATTAAAGAATTTTTCTGTTCTAGTCAATTATCCCAGTTTATGGACCAAAATAACCCTTTATCAGAAATAACTCATAAAAGACGGATTTCTGCATTGGGTCCAGGTGGTTTAAGTCGTGATCGAGCAGGGTTTGAGGTGCGAGATGTACATCCAACCCATTATGGAAGGGTGTGTCCTATCGAGACTCCAGAAGGACCAAATATTGGTCTTATTAATTCTCTGGCGGTATATGCGAGCATTAATGAATATGGATTTTTAGAAAGTCCTTATAAAAAAATAAAAAACAGCAAAGTAACAAACGATATAGAATATTTGTCTGCTATAGAAGAAGGTGATTTTATGATCGCTCAAGCAAATGCGACCATAGATGCTAAAGGAGTTTTGATTGATAATTTAGTACATTGTCGTCATAAAAATGAACCTACTTTTGCAAATCCAGAACAAGTTGAATATATGGATGTGTCTCCTAAACAGATGGTATCAGTCGCAGCTGCATTAATTCCATTTTTGGAAAATGATGACGCTAATCGTGCTTTAATGGGATCTAATATGCAACGTCAAGCAGTACCAACTTTGCGTGCTGAAAAGCCATTAGTGGGTACTGGTATTGAACATGCAGTTGCTGTCGACTCCGGAGTAACTGTTACCGCTAAACGTGATGGTGTAGTGTATGCAGTAGATGCTTCTAGAATAGTAATTCGTGTTGATGACGAAAAGGCTGAGAGCGCTCAATCTGGTGTTGATATTTATAACTTGATTAAATACCAGCGTTCTAATCAAAACACCTGTATTAATCAAACTTCTTTAGTGAAAGCTGGCGATAAAGTTAAGAAAAATGATATATTGGCTGATGGCTCTTCAACCGATATGGGGGAATTAGCTTTAGGACAAAACTTATTAGTGGCATTTATGCCTTGGAATGGTTATAACTTTGAAGATTCGATAATTATTTCTGAACGAGTTGTTAAAGAAGAGCGTTTTACTTCTATTCATATAGAAGAATTATCTTGTATAGCAAGAGATACTAAATTAGGACCAGAAGAAATTACAGCTGATATCCCTAATGTTAGTGATAATTCTTTAGCTAAGTTAGACAGTGTTGGTGTAGTTCATGTTGGCGCAGAAGTTAATGCTGGAGATATTCTGGTTGGTAAAATCACTCCTAAAGGAGAGACTCAATTAACTCCAGAAGAAAAATTATTACGAGCAATCTTTGGTGAAAAAGCCTCTAACGTAAAAGATTCTTCATTGCGAGTCCCTACCGGTATGAGTGGCACGGTTGTTGATATTAAAATTTTTACTAGAGATGGAGTTAAAAAAGACACTAGGGCTTTGGAAATAGAAAAAGTTGAACTAGCTAAAGTTAAAAAAGATTTAGACGATGAATTAGCTATTTTAGAAAATGATGTGTATAGCCGTATAGAGCAGTTGCTAGTTGGACAATCTGCAATCGGTGGTCCAGAGGAACTTAAAGCTGGTGGTACTATTACTTCTGGGTATTTGCATAAAGTATTTAAACAAGATCGTGAGTCAGTATTTCAGATCCGACTTAAAGATGAAGCTATCTCTAAACAATTAGAAATAGCTGCGGATCAAATTAAGACTTTTCAATCCGATCATAAACAAAATTTAGAAGAAAAAACTAACCAAATAAGACAAGGTGATGATTTGGCTCCTGGAGTTTTAAAGGTTATAAAAGTATTTTTAGCAATTAAGAGAAGCATACAACCTGGTGATAAGATCGCTGGTCGTCACGGTAACAAGGGTGTTGTATCGATTATTGTACCAGTAGAAGATATGCCATATATGGCTGATGGTACTCCAATTGACGTAGTTTTAAATCCTTTAGGCGTGCCATCTCGTATGAATGTTGGGCAAGTATTAGAAACTCATTTAGGCTGGGCGGCTAAAGCATTGGGCTTAAAAATAGGTAAGATGATTTATCAAGGTGCTAGTGCTAATGATTTGAGAAAACACTTAGACGAAGTTTATAATTTGCAATATCACATGCAAACAGTTCTAAAGCGCAAGATTGATTTTAATCAACTACAAGATGCAGAAATTAAAGAGTTAGCCAATAATTTAAAAGGTGGCATCCCTATGGCAACTCCAGTATTTGATGGCATTAAAGAAAATGAAATAAAACGATTATTATCTATGGCTGGGTTACCAGAAAATGGTCAAACAATATTATATGATGGCAGAACTGGAGAACAATTTGATCGTTCTATTACAGTTGGGTACATGTATATTTTAAAATTAAATCATTTAGTTGATGATAAAATGCACGCCAGATCTACAGGTTCGTATAGTTTAGTAACACAACAGCCGTTGGGTGGTAAAGCTCAATTTGGTGGACAACGATTTGGAGAAATGGAAGTCTGGGCATTAGAGGCGTATGGTGCTGCATACACATTGCAAGAAATGCTTACTGTAAAATCAGATGATATTAATGGTAGAACCAAAATGTATAAAAACATTGTGGATGGTGATCATTCTATGGAACCAGGCATTCCTGAATCATTTAATGTTTTAGTAAAAGAAATTCGCTCGTTAGGCATTAATATGGAATTAGATTACGATGAATAAAACTTCTCGCTAGATCGTAGCTCGGCAGAGGAGATTTTTAATACTGGAGGCATAATTGAAAGGCATAGTAAATTTTTTAAAAAAAAGTAAAAAAGAATTTTTTAGTGTTACGCTAGGTTTAGCTTCTCCTGAACTAATGTTAGCTCGTTCTTATGGTGAAGTTAAAAAACCAGAAACTATCAATTATCGTACTTTACGTCCAGAGCGACATGGTTTATTTTGTGCAGAAACATTTGGTCCAATGAAGGACGACGAATGTTTATGTGGTAAATATAAACGCTTAAAACACCGTGGTATTGTTTGTGAAAAATGTGGTGTGGAAGTTACTTTAACCAAAGTTAGACGTGAAAGAATGGGGCATATTGAGCTAGCAACTCCTGTAGCTCACATATGGTTTTTAAAATCTTTACCATCACGTATTGGTTTACTATTAGATATGACTCTTCGAGATATAGAAAGAGTTCTATATTTTGAAGCTTATATAGTTGTCGATGCTGGTATGACTTCGTTAGAAAAAGGTCAACTGCTTACCGAAGAAGAATATTTAGAAGCTTTTCAACAATATGCCGATGATTTTGTTGCATTAATGGGCGGAGAAGCATTTAAACAATTATTAAGTCAATTGGATTTAAAAGAAGAAGCTAAAACGATCCGTGCTGAATTACCTAATGTTACTTCAGAGACTAAACTTAAAAAACTTAGTAAAAAATTAAAATTAATTGAAGCTTTAGTTGAATCTAAAAATTCTCCAGAATGGATGATTTTAACTGTTCTGCCGGTGTTACCTCCAGATTTAAGACCGTTAGTACCTTTAGATGGTGGTAGATTCGCAACTTCCGATCTTAATGATTTGTATAGACGGGTAGTTAATAGAAATAATCGTTTAAAAAGATTATTAGAGCTAAACGCACCAGATATTATTGTGCGTAACGAAAAACGCATGTTACAAGAATCTGTAGATGCGTTAATAGATAATGGTAGACGTGGCCGTCCAATTACTGGATCAAATAAACGACCATTAAAATCTTTAGCTGATATGATTAAAGGTAAACAAGGTCGCTTTAGACAAAATTTATTGGGTAAGCGAGTAGATTACTCTGGGCGTTCGGTAATTGTTGTTGGCCCATATCTTAAATTACACCAATGTGGATTGCCTAAAAAAATGGCATTAGAGTTATTTAAACCATTTGTATTTAGTAAATTAGAATATCGTGGATTAGCCACAACAATTAAAGCTGCTAAAAAAATGGTAGATCGTGAAGATCCAGAAGTTTGGGATATTTTAGAAGAAGTTATTAGAGAGCATCCGATATTGCTTAATAGAGCTCCAACTTTACATAGATTAGGTATTCAAGCATTTGAACCAATGCTAGTAGAAGGTAAAGCTATTCACTTACATCCTTTAGTATGCGAAGCATACAATGCGGATTTTGATGGTGATCAGATGGCTGTGCACGTGCCGTTAACTATTCACGCACAGTTGGAAGCTAGGGTTTTAATGATGTCCACTAATAATATTCTATCTCCTTCAAATGGACATCCTGTTATATCTCCATCCAAGGATGTGGTTTTAGGTTTGTATTATATGACTCGTAGCAAAGTTAATGCTAAGGGTGAAGGTATGGTTTTTGCAAGTATTGCTGAAGCCCAGAGAGCTTACTCCACTGCTTCCGTTAGTTTGCATGCAAAAGTGAAAATAAGATTAACGGCAACTTCTGGTTTAATCGAAACTACTGTTGGTAGAATTTTATTAGCCGAAATTTTGCCAGAAAAATTAGATTTTTCACTTATTAATCGACCAATGAATAAAAAATTAATCGCAGAAGCTATTAATTTGTGTTACAGAAAAGCTGGTTTAAAAGATACGGTAATTTTTGCTGATCATTTAATGTACATGGGTTTTTATTATGCTACTAGATCTGGTATTTCAATTGGTATTGATGATTTAGTTATTCCTAAAAGCAAGGCTGATATTATTGCTCGTTCTGAACAAGAAGTTAAAGAAATTCAATCACAATTTTCTTCAGGTTTGCTAACCGATGGTGAGCGTTATAATAAAGTTGTAGATATTTGGTCTAGAACTACAGATCAAGTAGGAAAAGCAATGATGGTTGGTTTTTCTGAAGAAGAAACTATCAACAAAGATGGCGTCAAAGTAATGCAAGAATCATTTAATTCACTGTATATGATGGCTGATTCTGGAGCGCGTGGTTCTCCGACTCAGATGCGCCAATTAGCAGGTATGCGTGGATTAATGGCAAAACCAGATAGCTCGATTATCGAAACGCCTATTACAGCTAACTTTAGAGAGGGATTAAAAGTATCAGAATACTTTACTTCCACTCATGGTGCTCGTAAAGGGTTAGCAGATACTGCTTTAAAAACAGCAAATTCTGGTTATTTAACTCGTCGTTTAGTAGACGTTGCTCAAGATGTAATTGTTGTTGAGGAAGATTGCGGTACTAAAAATGGATTAACCATGACACCTTTAATAGAAGGTGGAGATGTAGTAGAACCTCTAGGAGAACGCGTATTAGGACGAGTATTATTAGAAGACGTGATCAAACCAGGTACTACAGAAGTTATTATTCCATCTGGAGTTATGTTAGATGAAGCTCTAGTAGAAACATTAGAAAAACGTGGTATAGACGAAGTTAGAGTACGCTCGGTTATTACTTGCGAAATACGTTATGGGGTTTGTGCTAAATGTTATGGTCGTGATTTGGCTAGAGGGCACAAAGTTAGTATTGGTGAAGCAGTTGGGGTAATAGCAGCACAGTCTATTGGTGAACCTGGAACTCAGCTTACAATGAGAACTTTCCATATTGGTGGAGCTGCATCTCGTGCTACTGCTCAAAACAGTATTCAAGTTAAAAATAATGGTGTGATCAAATTAAATAATATAAAAATTATTAAACATAAATCAGGTCATAGTGTAGCAGTATCTAGATCAGGAGAATTAACTGTTATAGATGATTATGATGGTCGTGAAAAAGAACGATATAAATTACCATACGGTGCTATTTTAAATGCTATAGATGGTGCTAAAGTTCAAGCTGGTTCAACTGTGGCTAATTGGGATCCACATAATCATCCGATTATTACTGAAGTTGCAGGTAAAGTGCTGTTTTCAGATCTATATGAAGGCTTAACTATGAGCCGTCAAACTGATGAGGTAACTGGACTTAGCAGTATTGTAGTAAGTGATACTAAGCAGTTGGGTGTGAGTGGTAAAGATTTACGTCCAATGATCAAACTAGTAGATATTAATGGCGAAGATTTATGTTTGCATGGTACTTCTTTCCCTGCACATTATTTCTTACCAGGCAACACTATTATTAGTGTTAGTGATGGGCAAGAAATAGGGGTTGGTGATACTATTGCGCGTATACCTAAAGAAACTTCCAAAACTCGTGATATCACAGGTGGATTACCTCGAGTTGCTGATCTATTTGAAGCACGTAAGCCAAAAGATTCAGCGATTTTAGCAGAAATGTCTGGTGTTATTAGCTTTGGTAAAGAAACTAAAGGTAAGCGTCGACTAATTATTACCCCAGTAGAAGGTGAGTCACATGAAGATTTAATTCCAAAGTGGCGTCACATGAACGTATTTGAAGGTGAATATGTACAAAGAGGTGAGGTAATAGCTGATGGTGTACCAAATTCGCATGAGATATTGCGATTGTTAGGTGTAGATGCGTTGGCTAATTATATTGGAAAAGAAATCCAAGATGTATATCGATTACAGGGTGTAAAGATTAATGATAAACACATCGAAGTAATAGTTAGACAAATGTTACGTAAAGTTGTGGTTTTAAATGCCGGTGATTCTAAATTTTTAGCAGGAGATCAATTAGATATTTCTGTTGTTGTAGAAGAAAACAATAAATTATTAGAAGCGAATAAAACTCCACTTAAATTTGAGCGTGTTTTGTTAGGAATAACTAAGGCATCTTTAGCTACCGATTCATTTATTTCGGCCGCATCTTTCCAAGAAACTACACGAGTTTTAACCGAAGCTGCAGTTAGTGGTAAATGTGATGAGCTAAGAGGTTTAAAAGAAAATGTAACTGTTGGTAGATTGATACCAGCTGGTACTGGTTTTGAGTATCATAAGGCACTAAAGATAAAACAATTACAACAGCGTACAGATCGCATAGCTAGCCTTGCTAATGCGGCAACTATGCATACTAAAAAACCAGCAACTACCAAGGAAGAGCTAGAACAAGCGTTGGGAGAAGCATTAAACAGGAACGATAACGCTACCACTACTTGATAAATGCTGGTGTGCGAGGCCCTCTCTGCCATTAAGCCATTTCACCCGGCGACTGACCGCCGCCACCCTCCTTCGAAGCGAAGGAGGGTTAGATTTATACAAATTTAAAATTATACTAATATATTAAGCTTTTTTAATTTTTTAATAAAAAAATCATTAAGTTGCTTGTAGTTAACCCTCCTTCGCTTCGAAGGAGGGTGGCGGCGTCAGCCGCCGGGTGGATGGGCGGTGGTGCAGCCTCTATCTATATGTCATATTCAATTATTAATGGTGCATGATCAGAGAATTTTTCTTGTCGATATATTTCTGTGCTAATAATTTTATTTTTTAATTGAGGTGACGCTATTTGATAATCTATACGCCATCCAACATTATTATTCCAAGAATTTGCAAAATTTGACCACCACGTATATTCAATTTTATCTGGATTTTTAAAACGATATACATCTATAAAACCGATTTGATCAAAAATTAAATCTAACCAAGCGCGTTCTTCTGGTAAAAATCCAGAATGTTTTTGATTAGTACGCCAATTTTTTATATCAATATTACGGTGAGCAATATTAAAATCACCGCAAATAATATAAGGTATATTTTCTTGAATTTGTTTAGCTAAAATTTTTTGATAGCTGTTTAAAAAGTCATATTTTATAGATTGCCTTAAATCGCCAGATGTTCCGGACGGGATATAAATATTGGCAATTTTAAAATTTTCGAAGTCAAGCTGTATATAACGACCTTCATCATCGGCTATTGGCCAGCCTAATCCAGAGATGATATTTTTTGGCGGGTTTTTACAATATATAGCCACGCCACTATAACCACTTTTTTGAGCATGAGACGAATAGACAGTGTATCCATCTAAATGAAACGCTGGATCATTTAGTTGTTTTTCTGTTGCCCTAACTTCTTGGATACAAATTAGATCCGCATGTTGTGTTTTAGCCCAGGCAAAAAAGTTTTTTTTCCCTGCGGATCTAATGCCATTTAAGTTTACGGTAATTACTTTAATCATAATAATTCACCTTTATATTTACCACTGTTCGCTCTGAACGATCATGATATTTACTATTAAAATTCGATTAGATGCATGCTTAACTTAATGGCAGTTATCCGATATAATTGATAATATACTAATGAATTTTTATATCGATTTACATATAACATGACACATACTGGCACTTTATTCATCATATCCGCAGCTTCTGGGGTAGGTAAAACTAGCTTAATCAAGTCAGTTATCAAAAAAATTAATAATATAGAGTTATCTATCTCATATACCACTAGGGATAAACGCCCCAATGAACAAAATGGGGTAGATTATTTTTTCGTAAATAAAGAATTTTTTCTGCAAATGAAAGACAATGGAGAATTTTTAGAAAGTGCACAAGTATTTGATAATTATTACGCAACTTCCAAAAAATTTGTGCAAGACGTACTGTCTAGTGGTAAAGACATAATTTTAGAAATAGATTGGCAGGGTGCCATGCAAATAAAAAATCAAATAGCAAATTGGAAAATTAATAATCGATCCAATCCAATTCAATGTATAAATATTTTTATTTTGCCACCATCTTTAAAAGTGTTAACAGAAAGGTTAGTGGGTAGGGGGCAAGATAAGCCAGAGGTTATTCAAAAGCGGGTTGATGCGGCTCAAAGAGAAATAAAACATTATATAAATTACGATTATATTATAATTAATGATAATTTTAATCATGCCGCAGAAGAGTTAACAGCTATAATAAACGTGCAACGTTTGACTCTGGTTAGGCAACAAGTTGTGCATGCAAGTTTAATTAATAGCTTGTTAGTATAGCTTAGGCATAGTAAAATTAGTTTATAAATTCGCTAATAATATTTAATTATATGATAGGTAATATTAATATATGGCTAGAATAACTGTTGAAGATTGTTTACCGCAAGTTGAAAATAGATTCCAATTAGTACTAGAGTCTGCAGATCGAGCAAAAAAGCTTATAAGAGGCGTGGTTGAAGCTCAAATAGCCTGGGAAAATGATAAGGCTACTGTTGTTGCTTTAAGAGAAATAGCAGCAGGATATAAGTTTCCAAAAGATCATCAAGAAGCTAAAGACATCTAAATTGCTTCAATTTTTAGAGTTGAAACAACAGCTTAGAGGATATCTTTCTGTGTTTCAGGTTAAAGAAATTACTAAAGCTTATGATTTAGCTGAAAAGCTACATCATGGGCAAGTTCGTTCTGACGGTGCTCCATACATAACCCATCCATTAGAAGTTGCCAAAATTTTGGCAGATATGCGCATGGATTATCAAAGTATAGTAGCTGCTATATTGCATGATGTTTTAGAAGATACCTCAATTAGCAAAGAAGAATTGTCTGAAATGTTTCATGCGAATATTGTTGCATTGGTTGATGGGGTTAGCAAATTAGAGCAGCTTAAATTTGAAACCCGAGAAGAAGCGCAGGCAGAAAATTTACGTAAAATGATGCTTGCTATGGCTAAAGATATTAGAGTTATTTTAGTAAAATTAGCTGACAGGCTACATAATATGCGTACTTTAGATGCATTGTCTAGAGAGAAACAAAGACGCATAGCATTAGAAACCTTAGAAATTTACGCCCCAATTGCTAATAGACTAGGCATGAATAATTTATGCGTAGAATTTGAAGAATTAGGTTTTGCTCATCTTTATCCTATACGTTATAGAGTGTTAAAAGAAGCTCTTTTAAAAGTAAGAGGTGATCGTAAAGAAGTTATTAATCAGATAGAAGTAGTTATAAAAGAACGTTGTGCCAAAGAAGAGATTATTCCTAAAAGAATTTATGGCAGAGAAAAACATTTATATAGTTTATACAAAAAAATGCGTTCTAAGGATTTATCATTAGCTGAAGTTATGGACGTATATGCGATGCGCATTGTAACTGAACAATCGGATGCTTGTTACAGAATATTAGGGATAGTGCATAATTTATATAAACCAGTTTATGGCAGGTTTAAAGATTATATTGCAGTTCCTAAAGCCAATGGTTATCAATCGTTGCATACAACAGTGCTTTGTCAGAACGGTATACCAGTTGAAATTCAAATTCGGACTGAAAAAATGGATAAAATGGCGGAAAATGGAATAGCTGCACATTGGTTATATAAATCATTTTCTAGTGATTTTAGTATACATGCTAAAGAGTGGTTAAATAATATTTTAGAAATTCAAAAATGTGCAGGTAGTTCATTAGAGTTTGTTGAACATATTAAGATAGATTTATATCCAGATGAAGTATACGTGTTTACACCTAGTGGTGACATTATGTCATTATCTAGTGGGGCAACTTGTGTTGATTTTGCTTATGCGGTTCATACTGATGTTGGTAATTGTTGTATTGCTGCTAAAATAGATAAGCGTTTAGTGCCAGTAAGCACTAAGCTTTTGAGTGGTCAAGCTGTAGAAATTATTACTGCAAATGGAGCAAGCCCAAATCCTGCATGGTTAACTTTTGTAGCAACAGGTAAGGCCAGGAGTAATATTAGGCATTGGTTAAAAAATCAGCATAATAGTGAATCTATACAATTAGGTAAACGATTATTAGAAAGAACATTGTTAGAGTTATCTGTCTCCACAGAGTCTATTAAAGAAGAAGATTTTAATAGAGTGTGCAAAGAATTAAATTTTGCAACTAAAGAAGAATTATTTTCTGAAATTGGTATTGGTAATCAACTTGTGCCATTAATTGCTAGAAGGTTATTAGGGCAATTGCCAAATGCAGAAGGTGTTAATTTATCATTGGCTATAAATGGTACTGAAGGAGTGGTAATTAGTTATGCTAAATGCTGTCATCCAATTCCTGGGGATGCTATTGTAGGTTTTTTTAATGCTGGTCGTGGAATTATGATCCACCGGGAAAATTGTAATAGTATTGCAGATCTGCGTCATTCACCAGAAAAATATGTTTTTGTTTCTTGGGCGGATAATGTTTCTGGAACATTTCAAGTAGAATTAAGATTAGAAACATTAAATAAACGAGAAATATTAGCCATAATTGCCAGTGCTTTGTCAGATTGTAATGCTAACATAAAAAACATTCATATAGACAATGAATATAGAAAGCGGAGTGTTTTATTGTTTGTAATCCAAGTGGTTAATCGTGCTCATTTAGTTAAAATTATTAAGAGGTTGCGAATGATTAATATGGTAACTAAAGTAGTAAGAGTAAAGTAGAGAAATTCATATGAAAACAAACGGTATAAAATTATTATGGTGGTTGTCGGTATGTTTGTTATTTGGGATAATTGTTACTAGCTATTTTTCTGGTATGTTTTAGAAAAAAAGTACAAGTTATTTTTTAAAAGGACCTAACCATTCTCGTTCTGTAACTACAAAATCTAAATTTATATCCCAATCGTTGGGAGTGAAATTTGGAACTTGTTGACAAGAATATGCTAAACCAATTAGTTTACAAGATATTTTTTGTCCATCAGAAATAAGGCTGCGATCATATAATCCGCTACCGCTACCAATTCTGTGTCCCAGCTTATCAAATGCTACAAGTGGCATAAAAATTAAATCCAATTGATTAATATTAATTTTTTGGTCAATTGTAAATTCTGGCTCTAAAATGCCAAATTTATTTTCAATTAATTTGGTTTTATTAGTATATTTTACAAAATCTAAAGCTTGAGTTTGATCATTAATAACTGGTAAATAACATGGTATAGAATTAATTAATAATTTATTAATTAATTCTATAGTGTTTATTTCATGATTGGTTGGCCAATAACAAGCAACGTTTTGAGTATCAGTGTTATTTAAAAATTTTTCAGTAAGATTAGATAAAATTAAATTAGTAATTTGCAAAGAAGCGTATTGTCTTTCTATAGTAGTTAGATTTTTAATAGTTTGGCGTGTTTGTTTACGTAATAATTGTTTTTGTTGCGCATACATAAATCACACTAATTATTTTTCTTTTGAGGTGTATGCAGATTTCTTATTTCTTCTATTGCAGTTTCATAAGGTTTTTTCATCGATTTGGTAAGCATATTTTGCATTTCAACCTCCACCCATTTAGCGGCTTTTATGCCTAAAGCACTTTTTTGATAACTGGCCCATTCGGCAATTTTTTGTGGGGTAAAATGATTTTTAACTGATATATGAAGATTACGAATCATGTTGTCGCAATAGGCATTCAAAAATTTATTCATAATGTTTTCAACTTTTTCTTGGTCTTCTTTGTTTTTTAGCTTTAGTGAAGACAAAATTTGAGGGGTAAGATTGGAAAGCATTTTTTTTATACTGTTATCAGGAAATAAAATCTCTATGTTTTTATTTACCTCGTGCTCCGATGGTTCGCAGTAAGCGTTAGAACTGCAAATAAATAGGATAATAGCACCAATAATATTTAAAAGATTATTCGTTTTCACGGTCATGCTCCTTGGTTGTTTTATTATTATAAAATATATTATCTTTAATTAATTTTTAATTGATA
>CAIJNR010000128.1 GCA_903822055.1 uncultured Francisellaceae bacterium
ATATTTTAATAAAATATCTGTTAATAAAAAGTGATTAATAGCTGTAGCAAAACGCTAAAACTCAAGTTTTGGGAGTTTGCTATTAGCTTTGTCCTTGTTTTATTAACAAACGATAAGTGCTAAAATCTTTAGACTCTATAATTACGTTATAAAAACATTATAAAAATTTGTTCAATACACGTTGACATGCGAGACGGTATCTATTAAACGGCTTCTAGTTGAGCCAAAATGATAAATTACAACAATCATTTAATAAATAATGGGAGATCCATAATTATGAATATTACAACTTTAGGTATTGATTTAGCAAAAAATGTTTTTCAATTACATGGGGTAGATGCACAAGGTAAAGTTATGTTAAAGAAAAAATTAAATCGTTCAGGATTGTCTGACTTTGTAGCTAAACTACCAAATTGTTTAATCGGTATGGAAGCTTGTGGTAGTAGTCATTATTGGGCAAGGAAATTTCAATCATTTGGGCATACAGTAAAGCTTATGAGCCCACAGTTTGTAAAGCCTTATGTAAAAAGCAATAAAAATGACGAAAAAGATGCAGAAGCAATTTGTGAAGCAGTAACTAGACCCAACATGCGTTTTGTGCAAATTAAACAGCTAGAACAACAAGATATGCAATGCTTACATAGGATACGTAGTCAATCCATTAAAAACCGAACCGCCTTAACTAACCAAATAAGAGGACTGTTATCTGAATATGGTATAATTTTTCCTAAACAAATTCAAAACGTAAAAAAATTGCTGCCAGACATTATTTCTGATCAAACCAATGCTCTTGGCGATTATGCTAGGACTTTGTTTGGTGAATTATATAGTGATTTTATTATGCTAAATAATCGTATAAAAAAATATGATCAAGAAATTGCTGCATTATCAAAAGCAAATAAAGATTGCCAACGAATAGAAAAGATACCTGGGGTGGGTATTTTATGTGCAACAGCTATTGTAGCAGCAATTAGCGATCCGACATTATTCAAAAATGGTCGAGAATTATCAGCATGGTTAGGATTAGTGCCAAGACAATCTTCTAGTGGCGGTAAACAAAATTTACTTGGCATTAGTAAAAGAGGCGATAATTATTTACGTTGTTTATTAGTTCATGGAGCAAGAGCAGTCTTGTTCAACAGCAAAAACAAAGAAAACCCTACAAATAAGTGGGTGATTGCTTTAAAAGAACGTAAAGGAGCTAATAAAGCAATAGTCGCTCTTGCTAATAAAAACGCACGAATAATTTGGGCATTGTTAGTTAAGCAAGAAGAATATAAATATGCTGTTTAAAATAACCAATTAAATTAAAATGAGACAAATAAGGAGTTTAACGAGATTTGCGATAATGATTCACAAATAATGGCAAGATAGGTAAAACCTGCTTTTTAGAAACCTGAAAGGGGACAAGGATTAAATTTTAAAAATCCGAGAAAATGATAAGGACTAAAAAGCACGCTAATTCCATTAGGGCTCGAGTAAAAAATTACTCAATTTAGAAGCCGGATATATGAATGCAAACTTTCTGCTAAAAATGTGAAAAAATTGTTGCGAATTCTGGACGGCCCATATATGTTGCGAATTCTGGACGGCCCATATATGTTGCGAATTCTGGACGGCCCATATATGTTGCGAATTCTGGACGGCCCATATATGTTGCGAATTCTGG
>CAIJNR010000129.1 GCA_903822055.1 uncultured Francisellaceae bacterium
CTAAAGAAGGCAATAACGCTAATAAATATTTAGTTGGTTATTACGTAGCTGACGCTAAGCTTAATGCTGATGTTATCCAAGAGTACTTACAAAGCAAATTGCCGGAATATATGATACCAACGGTATTAATCCATCTAGAAAGCCTACCTTTAACTGTTAATGGTAAGTTAGACAGAAAAGCCCTGCCTGAGCCAACATTCAACTTAAGTTCTACCTATGTTGCACCAAGAAATGAATTAGAACATAAAGTATGTAAAATTTGGGCGGAAGTATTAGGGTTGCTTGAAACTAAAATCGGCATTAACAACAATTTTTTTGAATTAGGTGGAAACAGCATATTAGCTATAAATCTAGTAAGTAAGTTAAATAATTTTTATAAATCTCAGTTAAAAGTTTCTGATATATTTGTACATAAAAATATTGAATCACTAATTCTTTTAATAATGCAAACAAAACATAATTATAAACCAATCATTAAATTAAATAATACTATGAATTATTCTAATTTTTTCATGATTCATCCTGGAATTGGTGGCTGTGAAGCCTATATTTCTTTGGCAAATACTTTAGAAAAAAATTTTACTTGTTATGGAGTTGATTCTTATAATTTATATAATGACATTAAAATAACTAGCTTAAACAGATTATCTGAATATTATTTGTCTTGTATAGATAAAATTATGTTTAAATCGCATCAAAAAAATATCATTTATTAGGGTGGTCGCTTGGAGGAAATATTGCTTTAAATATAGCTTCTTTTTTAGAAAAAATGGGTGCAAATGATATTAAAGTTTATTTATTAGATTCAATGATATATGATAATTACTTATTATCTATTACTAACCATATAGATCAAAAAAAATTAGAACTAGAATATCAAATTAAAGCTATATCAATGGGCTATAATAAACTATATGTTCAAAAAGTCATGTCAAATATAAATGCAGAAAGGAATATTTTGAAACAAGATATTCCTATTTTGAATAAAACTAATATATTGCTGTTTAAATGTATGCTTAAAGATAATACGCAATTTAAAATAGATGAGGATAATAAAATATGTAATTACTTATCCAGTCTTAAATACAATAATGTTGATAAAATTTGTAAAGATATATCTAAAATTAAATTAGTTAATGTTTATAATGCACATCATGGAAATATATTAGAGCAAGAAAAACTTTTGGCTGTTGAAATATTCAACTTTGGGATGAATGGGTGACCATACCATGCGAGAGCATTCAAAACCATGCGGTTTTTTATAAAATATGTTGTCTAGCTTAATGTATTGTTGGATGCTAAAAATATGGCTAAAGTGGGGTTTATGAGTTTAGAAGGATCAGAAATTTATCAACTGAGGTTTTGGCTAAATAAAATTAGTCCATTAATTTGGCGTCGTTTTTTGGTTAAATCTAAAAGTAGCATAGCAGATCTACATCATTTAATTCAAATTTCTATCGGTTGGGACAATACTGAGGTCCGGCCGGATCCTGGTAAAAACTGCTCAAATCTCTCCGTGTTCAAAATTATACTCGATTTTTGATTGGGCTTTATCCATATTAAGTGCAAAAACCCCAAATCTATTCATGTGATCTCGCCAATAAGGAGCGAATCCTGACAACACTTTATCTGGAATATCAACTCCTATGCTTCGTAGTCTATTAATAGCCTAACAGTGTGAAATGTTAGCATGTTAGTGTCTAGCGCCAAATAGAAATTGGGGTTCTAAGAATCCGCTCCAATTTTGCGTACAGTTTGTTGGTTAAATGAATGGTTAGCAATTTTGTTAATTTTGACTGATTTTATTAGGTAAAAACTGCAAAATCAAACCTTAAAAATTTATAATTGCTCCATAAGCTTTATCTTTAACTGAAGAAAATTATTTTTTAGCCAAATCATCATTTTTATACTGTTATAGGCCATTGTTACACCAGAATTAAAAAAATACCAAATTTATCATCGTAAAAGGCCTGTCTAACAAACGACCGTTATCGAGAACAAAAATTGGTCACCCAGATTTTAACGGATTTATTGGGACGGGATCCTCTTAAAAACCATTCTTGAAATTGTTTTCTTAATACACTATGCTAAGATGGGTTTTAAGAAAATGAAAATAATTAAGGTAGAGAATAGTTATGTTAATTGGTGGTTATGCCCGTGTGTCTACTCAAGATCAAAATTTGGAACTTCAACTCTCAGCTTTAAATAATCTTGGTTGTGAAAAAATTTATCAAGATAAAATATCTGGTGCGAGAAATAATAATCGACCAGGATTACAATATGGCTTAGATATACTACGTGAGGGAGATACTCTAATTGTTTGGAAGTTAGACAGACTAGGTAGATCCGTTAAAGGACTTATAGAATTAACCAGCAAACTTCAACAAAAGAATATTCATTTTAAAAGCCTTACAGATAATGTGGATACAGCTACCCCTTCTCTTCTGGTCGCTTCTTTTTTCATATGATGGCTAGCCTTGCTCAAATGGAAAGAGAGCTAATTGCTGAAAAAACAAAAGCTGGTCTAGCTGCTGCTAAGGCACAAGGAAGAATTGGTGGGCGAAGGCGTAAAATGACTACTAGTAAGATAGAATCTGCAAAAAAATTACTTGCTGCTGGTTCATTACAAAAAGACGTAGCACGTAACCTTTGTATATCTATTCCAACTTTATATCGTTGGCTTCCAGCATCAGACAACTATGCGTAATTACATGATACTAGTATTGCATTTTTTGTTTTATAACTTAGTACTATATAATTTTTAATTAAACATAAGACTATAGTGACAACCACATTAATAAGTGAAAGATAGTATGAAAGCAATTAATAAACCACATGATAAATTTTTTAAACAAAGTCTTAGCGATATAGCCATTGCTAAAGATTTTTTAGAAACGCATGTTCCAGCCAAAATTTTGTCAAAATTTAATTTAGATGAGATAGAACTATGCAAAGAATCGTATGTTGACCAGGAATTGAAAGAACAACTAACTGATGTTGTTTATAGAGCCAGCATTAACTCTGGTGGGTGGTAAAGGTTATATCTATACTCTACTAGAACATCAATCTAAGGCAATTATTATGATGCCACTTAGGGTTGTTAAATATCAAATTGCAATAATTGAAAATCATAGATTACAATTTCCAGATGACCCCAAATTACCAGCAGTTTTTCCGTTAATATTTTATCATGGCACTGATTCTCCATATCCAGATTCATTAAATTTTTTAGATCTACTCCATGAGCCAGAGTTAATGGCAGAATGTTTTGCTAGAAAGGTTAATATTGTAGATCTAACGCAAATTCCTGATGAAACTATCAAACAACATAAAATTATCTCCTTACTTGAATATACTCAAAAACATATCAGAGATCGTGATTTTTTATTATTATTTGATGAATTAAATGATTTGTTAAACAAAGTTTACAATTATCTAACACCAACAGATCAGCATTTGGCATATTTAAATAGGTTCTTTACTTATCTGTTTTCTGAAGCAAATATATCTGACAAAGCTGAATTTATAAGCAAAATAGAAACAATTGATATAATTAAGGAGCATAAAACTATGGGTACATTAGCGCAACATTTTGAAGAACAAGGTATACAAAAAAGCATAGCAAAAGGCACTCTAATCGACACAAAAAAAATTGTTAATAATATGTTGGCAAAAAGATTATCTTTAAAATTAATATCAGAAGTTACTGGATTATCAGATGATGAGTTAAGAAAATTAAAATCAAAAAAAGATCTTAAAACGAAAAAAGTGCATAATGAAAAAATAAAGAACACTAAGACTAAAAAACAAAGTAAAGAAGCTGGTAAGAGATCTTGAATAACAAACATAAAAAGCTTTCCCAGCTAACTTCTGATTATTGGTTAATTCTTAAAACCCATCTTAGCACAGCCAGCTTTACGATTTTTGCCTTCTCGTCCATGAACATAACCACCATCAATACCAACGGCAAAATGCTTCCCATTGATATTGACTACAATCAATAAATGACCACTGTTCTTTACCTAATTCTTGCTCTAAACGATTAGCTACATTGTGAGCATTATTAAATACAGAAGAAACCCAAATATTAATTGGCAATACCTCTTCTAATAATTTTACAGTCATACCATAAGACATTAAAGATGCCCATTTTGCTTCTAAACAAGATAGCTCTGGTTATGTTCTTTGTGTTAATAATAGTGGTAATGGACTAAAACTTATACGCTTACTAGTCTTACATACGCATTCATTTAAACTGGGACTTTTTAAAATAAGCTTACCAAATAATGTTCTATAGTTTAAATGATGGTAACCATCAATGGTACGTTTTTTACCGCATTCTGAACAAGTGCGTTGTTCGTTAATGAAATCTTTTACTTGTATACTAGCCATAGCTTGTTGAATTCCATATGATATATCTTTTTCTTCCTGTAAAGTTAAACCTAATGTTACATCGTTAGATAATGTTTGCCTATCTAAAGTAGTAATTTCTATAATTTGAGTAGTTTGATTTTCGGTTTCAAAATGTGCATAAATTTTTACTCACATAAAACTACCTCCTCTTCACCATAATCACCTTCTTCTATTAAATCTTCTAAACTAACGGTACCTTTTGCATATTGTTTTAATTTATCGTTAAGATGTTTACGATTAAATTTATTTTTATTAACCCAATCAACCATTTCAGTAATTTTATTTCTAATAGTATTAATTGAACTACCTCTTTTTTTCTTTATTGTTCTTAAATCTTCTATCAAAAAATCCATACCATCAATAAATTTTGATGGTTGTTTTTCTATAAAATCTATATGGCTATTATAATCTTCAGATGGAGCTATATTATTACCACCTATACAAACTGGATAAATGCTTTTTAAATTCATTGGTAATATTTTTTCTAATCTAATTTCCACTTCCCAAGGAATATGAAAATTATATTTATAAAACAATCTTTCTTTTACCTGCATTTGTAGATCTTTTAACGTTATTTTATGAGGATCATCTCCAAAACAAATACCACCTTCGTAACTAATTCCATAAGCTTTGCCTTGAATAGTAAATTCATGTAAATGGAAATCTTCCCAATGCATGGCAAGTTGAATTAAATGGTGCAAATCTGCAATAGTAATGCATTGGGGATTAATTAAAAACCTTCTCCAAATTAATGGACTAAGTTTGTTTAGGGGGTTCTAAGCAGGAACCATCTTATTTTCCGAATTTGATCATTTAGGCAGATATTTACAGCATAATTAACAAAAACAACATTCAACTTATTGTCATCTTGTAGTCCTACGAAATATCCCAAACTTTGCACACAGTTAGCC
>CAIJNR010000130.1 GCA_903822055.1 uncultured Francisellaceae bacterium
CATCCGTTCCACTTATACTATATTCACGTTGATTTATGTGAGTATCACCATCCAATTCAACAATTTGTGTTTTTGCATAATATGATATAAACAATTAAAAATTTAATGAAAACATATGGCATTTTTTATAAGATATATTGAATCTTTATTAATATTAATGTTTCCGCCCTCTACCAGCGTTAGCTGGAGAGGGCCATAGTAAGCCTGACTTATTAGTTGAGAGTGTTTGGGTGAGGCCTAAATTAGCAACTGTTCGCTGAACAGCCCTGACTTATAATTGCTCTACATAACCACACTGCGACTGCGGACAAATTTTTTCTGTTCCCTTCTTTTTGGTAACCTTGACAGTTAAAATTGGCCATTTGCAATTTGGGCATGCTTCGGCAATCGGTTCATTTTGCACAGCATACTTACATTCAGGATAACAGTTGCAAGCATAAAAAAATGTACCATATCTGGATTTACGTTTAATAAACTTACCTTTTTTACAACTAGGACAATCTATATTAGTGATTTCAGGTTTATTTAATGACTCTATAAATTTACATTCTGGATAACCACTACACCCTATAAATTTACCATATTTACCATATCTAATTATTAAATTTTTACTACAGGTAGGGCATACCCGATCTGTTATCAATTCTGGTTGACTATTTGGTTCACCATCTTTAACAATACTTCTGGTATAATCGCAATCTGGAAATCCAGTACACCCTATAAACCTACCACTTTTTCCTAATCTAATAGATAGGAGTTTATTACATTTTGGACAAGCTTCATCCAGCTGTTCATGCGTTACATCACTGCGTTTAACTACCCCATCAATATTTTTAATCAACTCAATAAATGGCTGCCAAAAATCTTGCAGCACGGGAACTAAGCTATTTTCTCCACGAGCAATTGCATCCAAATGATCTTCTAATTTTGCAGTAAAATCATAGTCTACATATTGCTTAAAGTACGTGGTTAAAAAATGATTAACGACAACTCCAACATCGGTTGGTTTAAATCTGGCAGATTCTAAAATAACGTATTTTCTTTGTTGCAACGTATAAATAATTGTAGCGTAGGTGGATGGTCTTCCTATCCCATGCTCTTCCAATGTTTTCACTAATGATGCTTCAGAATAACGTGGTGGTGGCTCAGTAAAATGTTGTTCAGTACGAATTGCATCTAAACATAACTCTTCACCCTCCACTAAAACTGGCAAATGTTTTTCTGTATCACTAATCGAATCTTCCGTTTGATTGTTTTGATAATCCTCGCTTACGCTTTCTTGATATACTTGCATAAAACCAGGATCTGATACCACTGATCCATTAACTCTAAAAGTATTGTCTTCTCCGCATGCTAAATCTATGGCTACTTGATCAATGGTTGCTTGTTTCATTTGGCTGGCGATAGTACGTTGCCAAATTAAATTATATAGTTTGAATTGATCCATAGTTAAATTATTCTTTATAGCCAACGGTAATTTATCCGCCATTGTTATACGTATGGCTTCGTGTGCTTCTTGAGCATTTTTTGATTTGGTTTTAAACACTCTAATTGATTCTGATACGGCATCTTTTCCGTAACGTTTTTCAATTTCTTGCCTAATTTCTTGCATAGCTTCATTTGCTATATGTACTGAATCAGTACGCATATAAGTAATTAACCCTATAGCACCTTCTCCAATATCTATACCCTCATATAACTGCTGAGCAACTTGCATAGTACGTTTTGCTGAAAATCCTAATTTTCTATTAGCCTCTTGTTGTAAAGTAGATGTAGTAAATGGTGCTGCTGGGTTTCTTTTACGTTGACTCTTGTTAACCTTTGAAACTACTAATTTACCGTCTGCCACTTTAGTTAAATATTGCTCAGCTTCCGTTGCTTGTTCTTTATTAGTAATAGAAAACTGTTGCAATTTTTCTTTTTTGTATTCTATTAACCTACCCAAAAACTTGTTGTTTTGTTTTTTTAAATCTGCCTCTATACTCCAGTATTCTTGCGATTTAAATTTTTCAATCTCTTGCTCTCTTTCTACTATCATGCGTAACGCCGGACTTTGAACTCTACCAGCTGATAGACCTCGCTGAACTTTTTTCCATAACAATGGTGATAAATTAAATCCAACCAAATAATCTAATGCTCTACGCGCTTGCTGAGCATTTACTAAATCTATATTAATTTCTTTTAAATTATTTAACGCCTCTTTAATCCCTGTTTTAGTAATTTCATTAGAAGTCATTCTATAAATAGTTTTGTCATTATTTAACAATTTTTTTTCTTTGAGAATTTCGCATATATGCCAAGCAATTGCTTCTCCTTCTCGATCTGGATCAGTTGCTATATATAATACATCTGCTTTTTTAAAAGCCTTACAAATTGCATCCACGTGTTTTTGGTTTTTTTCTATGATTTGGTATTGCATTGCAAAATGATTTTCAGGTACAACTGCGCCAGTTTTAGGAATTAAATCTCTAACATGACCATATGAAGCCAAAATTTCAAAATTTTTATCCAAATATTTACTAAAAGTTTTTGTTTTAGTAGGTGATTCTACAATAACAAGATTTTTTACCATTACATTTTTCTCTCGTCTATATTTAATATCAATTGCAATTAAGGAACTGTGCAAAAATAACTTTTACTTGCGGTACATAACTCGCTGGCTATTGCCAGCTCAAACAGTACGTTCCTCGTAAAAATTATTTTTGCACAGTTCCTAACTACAACAACCTAGCATATCCTCCTGGAACAGAAGTAATATACCCAGATAATTCCAAATTCACTAATGCAGAACTTACTATGCTCGGGGTTAAGCCACTACGATTTATAATAAGATCTGTAGCGGTCGTTTCGTACGATACGCTATCTAAAATTTTAGTCTGCAAATTATCTAAAGAATTTTGCATATTTATATAATTTAACTTGTCGATCTTGTTTTGTACATTTACTCCAGCATGTAAAAATCCTAAATCTTCTACTATTTCAGAAATATTTTCTACTAATTTCGCCCCTTGCTTTATTAATTTATGGCATCCTGCAATATTTTGATCATATATAGAACCAGGAACTGCAAATACCTCCCTTCCCTGTTCTAAGGCATAATTTGCTGTTATTAAGGAACCGCTTTTAACTGAAGCCTCTATAACAACAACTCCTAAGGTTAAACCACTTATAATTCTATTTCTTCTTGGAAAATTATTGGCACTAGGTCTCACACCGATAGGAAATTCCGAAATAACAGCTCCATTAGATACAATACTCTCTGCTAATTTACAATGCTGTCCAGGATAAATTATATTTAAACCATGCCCTAGCACTGCGATTGTAACGCCTTTTTCTATAGATAAAGCCCCTCTATGGCTTGCCGCATCTATACCTACAGCCAAACCGCTGTTTGTTGCTATATTGAGTTTGGATAGTTCAGCAGCAAATCTAAATGCCGTTTGTTCACCAATATTACTGGCACAACGACTACCAACAATAGCGATTTGTGGTTTACTTAATACCCCTCTGTTGCCCTTAATAAATAATACTGGCGGTGGTGCTGCAATATTTCTTAATAATCGCGGATAATCATCATCGCTCAACAACATAATATGACAATTTTTTTGCTGAGCCCACTCTAAATCTTGGTTAATTAAGCACTGACTATGTTGCATAGTAGCTTTTGCTATGTCTGGCAAGTTTTTTAATAATGGATCTAATTGTAAATAATTTTTAAATTTAATTGGCCCGATACCAGCAGTTCTTAGCAAAGCTAACCAATTTATTAAATTTTTTTGCATTATTAACCAGAAACCACGCGATCTAATAATTTTACTTCTTCAGAACTTTTAATAATTATGCCTAAACTTAATTTATCAAAAACATCATAAATCATCACTTCTCCTTTTGGTTTGTCTAGTGTTATATTATATGTTTTTTTAGATTCGTAAGGATCTTTAATAACTAAATCTACTTGTTTAATTTGTAGCAATTGACCAACTTCTGCACCATCTCGCTCCCCAAGGCTTAATATCACCACACTATTAGCAGCTGCATTATTTATACCTGGCATGACGGATAAAACATATCCTTTTAATTCTTTAGCAGGAGCAATTGTCTTTATGCTGTCTGATAATTTTAAACTCCTACTTGGTAAAACCAATGTTCCTGGCTTAATTGGCTCTTTAGCTGATTCAATATTTAATAAACTCAGCACCCCACGACGAACAATTTTAGCTTTGCCAATAACGAATATTTCTGTTCCCAAATATTCTCCAGTATCTGGATGATAATAAGAAAATTTAGGATTAACTAGCACATAACTATAATGTTGATCTGTAGCTAAACCTGATACAAAAACCCCCTCTTTAGAACCTGCCATTTTTATTGATTTTTTTTCAAAACCAACGACATAACGACTAGTCTTGCTATCAATATTCAAATCTTTCCTAGGTGATACTACTTTTTTAGTTTTAGTTCCCAATTTACCTTTGTTTTTTTGTAAAGCAGGATTTTCTACAAACATAATATTTTCTAAGTAAGGCATCAAATATTCTAGTTTGATAGTGTGTTTTGCTACTACTTCTTGGGAAATTTTCATTTGTGGCTTCAAGATTACTTCCCCACCTAATTCTTGTTGAAGATCTGTTTCTTCCACCGCATTAGTAGGCACTGCCGCCAAGAACAAACTCAACATAATAATTAAATTTTTCATACTTTCCTTACCCCAAATATTAATTACCATATTTATTTTCATTAAAGTATAGCGTTATTAGCTAATTTTTATTAAAATACCATGTTACTAACGTTACTAGATTATTATTATCGTGTTTTTAAATAAATTTTAGGTGTCCATAAAAACTCATTATGTCATTATTGAATATCTTACAACACCCAGATCCAAGATTAAAAAAAATAGCTAGTCCAGTAACAATTTCTGATATTTCTAGTAAACATATTCAAACTATTATTGATAATATGTTTGAAACTATGTATCAGGCCAATGGAGTAGGGTTGGCAGCCATCCAAGTAAATATACCCTTACAAATTATTACTATCGATGTATCAGAACTTCAAAACACTCCTCTTTGTTTCATTAATCCTAATATACTTGCTAAGCAAGATACCGTCACTTCTACAGAAGGTTGTTTATCATTTCCTGGCATATATGCAAAAATTAAACGATATAAAACTATTGACGTTGAGTTTTTGGACGATAAGGGACATCAGCAATCTTTACATTGTGAGGAAATGCTAAGTATCTGCTTACAACACGAAATAGATCATCTTCACGGTAAAACTTTTTTTGATCATTTGTCTCTTTTAAAAAAAACATTGCTGGAAAAAAAACTACAAAAACTTAGAAAACATAATTTATAAAAAATTAATGCAGGAGGCTTTTGTTTGATACACAATATCATATTTGCAGGAACCCCACCAATAGCCGCCACTACACTTACCAAGCTTATACAAGTTGGACTTAACATATCTGCCTGTTACACTCAGCCAGATAGGCCTAAAGGACGTCAACAAAAATTAACCTTTTCAGCCGTTAAAGACATAGCGATATCTTATAACATACCAATTTTTCAACCAGAAAGTTTGAAAAACCTTGATGTCATTAATACTTTACAAAAATTAAATCCAGATCTCCTTATTGTTTTTGCTTATGGGCTAATTTTACCAAAAGAAATATTAATGATCCCTAAATTTGGATGCTTTAATATACATACTTCTTTGTTACCAAAATGGCGAGGAGCAGCTCCTGTACAACACGCCATTCTAGCTGGCGATCACGAAACTGGCATTAGCATAATAAAAATGGAAATTGGTTTAGATACTGGTGATGTTTTTTATAGCATTAAGTGTCCAATAACCAATATAGAGACTAGCGAAAGCTTGTATAATAAATTGCAACCATTAGCTACTACTGCAATTTTAGAGGTGGTAAGGCAATTAAATGCTAATCAAATTGCTCCTATACCCCAAGATCATGCGCATGCAACTTACGCAAATAAAATCAACAAGCTAGACGCAAAAATTAATTGGGCTTTACCTGCAATGCAAATCGATCGCATCATTAGAGCATTTGTACCAACCCCAGTAGCTTTTACTGAAATACTTAATTTAAGCTCTCCTCACGAAAACCAAACAAATGTAAGAATTTGGCAAGCAAGCATAAGTGATTCAAGTAAAACAACTTCTATGGATCCAGGAAGTATTGTTAATGTTAACAAACATGGAATAGACGTAGCAACCAGCGATGGTATTTTACGATTGGAAAAATTGCAATTCCCTGGTGGAAAAATATTAAATATTGCAGAATTGTTAAATTCTCATAAGCATAAGGATTTCTTGGAACGACATGCAAAATTTAATTAATAAAAAATATAATAATTTTTTATTTGCTGTATGTTTACTAGCATTTGGCAGTTTTTTCTTAACTTTAAATTTACCACTAGTTGGCGAAGAAGGTGTTTATACTAATGCTGCATTAGAGATGATTTTTTCTAAACAATACAAATTTGCTACTTTATATGGCAACATTTATCCACGACCACCACTTTACAACTGGTTAATTATTTTATTTAGTAAAATTTTCAATCCTAAAAATATTGTATTAAGTGCTAGAATGGTTGTCCTAATAACCACTTCAACTATGGCTATTACTGTTTTTTATACCGCCAAAAAATTATTTAATTTCAACAAAAATACCTCCCAAACAGAAAACTATGATAGAATTACTTTTGCACTGTTAGCTACAGCTGTTTTTTTAAGTGGTGATGTGTTATTTAAGCGAGGCTGGTTAGCTTATTCTGATCCAACATTTGCCATGTTTGTTTTTGCAAGCATAGCGTTATTATTGTTTGGTACAATTAAAAACAACATTTTTTTAATTGCTTTAGCAAATGTTTGCGTGTTTTTAGGGTTTTTGTGTAAAGTACATACTGCTTATATTTTTTATATAATATCTTTCTTAGTGTTATTATTTACC
>CAIJNR010000131.1 GCA_903822055.1 uncultured Francisellaceae bacterium
AAAACCTGAAAGCAAATTAAAATTATATTTTAAATATTGTTTGATATTAATTTGATCTATATTACCAATCAGCATACCCAAACAAGTTAATCCACATGCAATCACTAGCTCTTTAGAAAAATGTTCCTTATCAAAACACACTAATAAAATTAATGCACAAACTCTAGTAAAATAACACCCTGTACTTAATATGCTAATGCTGCCGTATTTAATACCATAATCCCACAATTGATATGCAAGTCCAGGACCTGCTAACCCTAACATAACTGCCATGCCAACTTCAGAACAACTAGGAATAATCGTTACTTCTATACACAAATGAATAATTAAGCATACTAAAGCCCCTATTCCACAATAAGCACCCATCATATCTGACGGAATATCTATATTATATTTAGAAAAAACTGAATAAAATCCCCAACAACAGATCCCCAACAAAGCAATAGCATATCCAAAAATATAAGTACCACTATATGTACCATTTAACATTGTTGGATCAGAAAAAAAGCAAAGTTGAAAAACTCCTAGCAAGCCTAAAAGTGCTCCTATAATAGGCCAAACACGAAATTTTTCTTTAGGTAAAAATCCAACGAATACAACTAGCAAACATGGCCATAAATAATCAATAAGATCGACGTGAGCAATTGGAGCAAAATGAGAACCAAACATATAACAAAAATCGCTACCACAAATTGTAATAACACCAACAACCCAAACATACCATTTTTGTTGTAAAATTATTTGCCATTTTTTTATTGCAGTTAATCTAATTGCAGTTAATATAAAACAACTAGTAAAAACAATAGTTAAAGCTTCAAATATTGGAATATTAATCAACTCTGAGACTAGCAATGGCTCAACTGACCATAAAAATAAGGCTCCTGAACCAATAAATGTAGGTATTTTAGAATTTTTTATTAATACACCCACAACTTTATGCCCCTTCTAGTAATTAATAATATTTATTAGATTGTTTATGTTTTGATTATTATGCTATCCGATCAACTAGCTTTAGTCTAGTGTAATACCCCTACTGATTTTATTAGAGCAAATTAAACATATGGATTATCAGAATTTTTTAATATTATATGTACTACGGTACCGTGCAGTTGCAACTTTTCTCTATAAAAACTACTCAAATATTTTTTATAATGCAACGGTAAGCTCTCTACTTGAGTACCGTGAATAATTACTCTAAACGGTAAATGCCCACCTAAATGTGCGTAACGCAATTTAATACGTCGACCATTAGATAATGGTGGTTGATGCTCAGCAATTGCTTCTTCTAATAATAACGATAATTTATTAGTAGGCACAGGCATAGTAGCTGATTCAAAAGCTGACAGTACCGCATGAAATACTTTTTTTATTCCAGTACCATATAAAGCAGATATTGGCACTGGCTTAATAAAATCAACAAAATGTAATTCGTCACGAATGTTTTTTTGTAATTTTTTTTGGTCTTCTTTAGTTATACTATCCCATTTATTAACAGCTAAAACCAATGATCTTCCAGCAGTTACTATGCAGTCTACTAATTTTAAATCTTGTTCCACTATACCTTTTTGAGCATCAATTAATAATATTACAACCTGCGCATCATTTATTGCTTGTAATGTTTTAATAACAGAAAATTTTTCTACTGTTTCTTTAACTCGCGCTTTTCTGCGAACACCGGCTGTATCTATTAGCATATATTTACGCATTCCAAATTGAGTTGGAATATAGATACTATCTCGAGTTGTACCAGGGCTATCAAATACTACTACTCGCTCTTCTCCAAGGATATTATTAACTAAAGTAGATTTACCTACATTAGGTTGCCCAACGATTGCAACCTTTATAGATCCATCATCAGCACTATTATCAATTTCAGAACAAACTATTTCATTATTTATATCGTTTGAATTATTTATTTTAAATTCATTAATAAATTGATCGGCTAATTTATTAATACCACGGTTAGCCTTAGCGGAAATTTCTATTATATTATTAAAACCCAACCTAAAAAAATCTATTTTTACTAAATCCATATTAACGCCATCAATTTTATTAATAACTAATATGATTTTTTTACTAAATTTTCGTAATTTCGCAGACAACTCTAAATCTTCGGACATTAACCCAGCAGCTGCATCAACGACAAATAAAATGATTTGAGCTTCCACAATAGCTTTTTCAACTTGGTGAATCATGATTTTGTTTTGTTCAACATTATCGTGAATACCTGCGGTATCGACGATAATATAAGATTGCTCACCAATTTTACCAAAACCGTAATTACGATCCCTCGTGGTACCTGGTAAATCTACAACTAATGCTGCCTTACTTTTGGTTAAGCGATTAAATAATGTGGATTTCCCAACATTTGGTCTGCCTATTATGGTAACTACTGGTAACATTTTTAAATTTACAACTTTTTAATTTATTGAAAAATTTCTAAAACCTCTAAATAACCACTATTACTTAGCACATATAATTGATTTTTATTATTAACAAGTGGAGCTATAGATACTCCTGAACTATCCACGAACACTCTACCCTTAATATATCCGTATGATTTGTCTAAAAAATGTAAATTTCCATCTTGATCAGCAACTACAATATAATTATTAAAGATTACAGGCTTGGACAAAGTTCGACCCTGCAAATCATCTTGCAACCAAAATGTAGTACCAGTTTTATTATCTACTGCCAAAACCTTACCATCTACAGTAGATATATATACTGCATCAGCATCAACAACAATACCTAAATATGAAGAAAGTTCTTTTTCCCACAATAATTCGCCTTTATCAAGACTAATAGCTGTTAAATTACCCTGATAACTCACGGCATATACAGTGTTACCAACAATTACTGGATCAGCACTAATATCTGTCATACGTTGCAACTCAGATCTACCTTTAGGATTAGATATATTATGAGCCCATAAAACTGTTCCATTTTCTTTATTTACTGCAAATAATTTCCCATTAGCAAAACCAGTAACTACATAATTATCAGCAACTACTGGTGCACTACCACGCCGTAAAGTTATGTTAGGAACAACTGTAGAGATCCTCCATAATTGTCTACCGTCTTTTAAACTAATTGCACTTAAACCACCATCTAAAGTGTGTACAAACGCTAGATCTGAGGATAAACCAGGAGCAGCCAATGCATCACTGCTAATTGGAGCATCCCACAATAGATCTCCATCAATAGATCTTAAACAAAATAATTTGGTATCAGACGTTATTGCAAAAATTTTATCCTCAAATAATACTGGTCCTGCTGTAACGGAATTTTTTAAAGATTTCTTCCACAATATTTTACCATTCAAGTCTACAGCCACTACATTACCATTCAAATCTGCAGTAAATAATTGATTTTTCCCTTTTGATAACAATATTGCTGAATTTAAAGTATATTCTGTTTTTAAATCAGCAATTTTTTTACCCCAAATTTTCTTAGTTGAAAAAGGATTTACTATTGATTCCAATGTTTTTTTACTTGGTCGATCTACCCTACGTTCTATACTATTACATGCTGTTAACAATAAAGTCGCACACAATATACACCATATTATTTGTTTTTGTATTACTGACATTATTAATTGATCTCCACTTCAGCATCTGTATCTTTAACACTAACATTTAAACTATCATTATCATCATTTTCTAATGCAGTTTCCGCAATTTTCAAGTATAACCATGGCGCAACAACTTGTTGTGGTAAATCTTTTAGCGCGTGCACATACTCTTTATGAGCTTCTTTAAATTGATTATTAGCAAACAACAGATCACCTTGCAATTCTTCGTATCTACTAGAAAACTTTTTTTGCAAAACAACTTTATCTAAAATTTGTTTTGCTTCTGGTAATTTGTTTTGCAACAATAAAACTTTGGCTAATCGTAAATTTGCAATCTGCCAAATTTGATCTTTTTTGTTTTGATCAACAACTGAATGTAATATGGTTGCAGCTTCTTCAAAATTATTTTCTAACATTGATACCTTTGCTAATAATAATGCTGCAAATCTAGGGTATGGTGTACGATTAGAAAAGCCCAGCAAGTCAGTACCATATGTTTTAACCGTTATAACATCTCCCACAGACATGGACTGCAACATTATCTGAAAATTTTTAGCAGCTAATTGATCTTCAAAGTGCTTGTGATGCTGCCAATATTTTACAATACCAAAACTTATAATTATGGCTATTATATAAACATTAATTCGCATACCATAAGTTTGCCAAAATTGGTTATTTAATTTTAACATAATGCACACCTAATATTTCAATAAAATTATAATCCATAAAGATTTATATATACTTATTTAAATCTTTTAATTGTATTGTAATTTGTTGTTTATTTTCTGTTTGTTCTTCATCTGATTCTTTTTCTTTAGAAAAATTCTCTCGTAAATATTTAATAGTTACACTACTAGTATTAATTTCATCATCCCCTACGACCAATGCTAACCTAGCACCTGATTTATCTGCCCGTTTGAATTGATTCTTAAAATTACCACCTAATAAATCAACAGTAAGATTAAAATTAGGACAAATATCTCTTATTTTTTCTGCAATAGCAAATTTCTGTCTTAATGCTTCTTCACCTACACAAATAAAATAGCCTTCCGTACCTAAGATCTCTATTTGATTATCTTGCTGCGATAACAATAAAACCAAGCGTTCTAACCCAATAGCCAGGCCCACCGCCGCCACCTGAGCACCACCAAGTTGCTCTACTAAATTATCATATCTGCCACCGGCTCCAACTGCAGACTGCGAGCCTAATAGCTGACTGGTCCATTCCCAGACTATACCGGTATAATAATCTAAACCACGCACTATATTGGGATTCTCTAAATATTTTATCCCCAATAAAGATAATTGTTGTTTGAAAGATTCATAATTTAACAATGACTCTTGATCTAAATAATTTAATAATTTCGGTGCGGCTTGCACCAAATCAAACATGTTTGGATTTTTACTATCTAAAATTCTAAGTGGATTAATTGCTAGCCTTCGCTGTGAATCTATATCTAATTTATCATAATGCTGCTTAAAATAAGCGGTTAATTCTTTAATATAAACTTTTCTAGCAGATGGTGCTCCTAAACTATTGATCTCCAATTGCAATGATTGTTCTAAGCCTAATGTACGCCACAACCTAGAAAATATTGTAATTTGTTCTACCTCAGCTTCCCAGTTTGCAACCCCAAAACACTCTACTCCAAACTGTTGAAATTGTCTTTGCCGTCCCTTTTGAGGTGCTTCATAACGAAACATTGGTCCTATATACCACAATTTTTGTGGCAATTGTCTTAATAAGCCATGCTCTATACAAGCACGCACGCACCCTGCAGTACCTTCTGGCCTTAAACTTAAGCTACGATTTTTTTCGTCCATAAAGCTAAACATTTCTTTTTCAACAATATCTGTCACTTCTCCTACAGCTCGTTTAAATAAAGCGGTTTTCTCTAAGATAGGTAACCGTATTTGTTTATACCCATACTGATTCATTAAATCTAATAATATTTTTTCTACATAAAGCCATTGGTTAACCTCACTTGGCAAGGTATCCGGCATGCCCTTTACTGATTGATGTTCTTCTATTAAACCACTTGCCATAATTACCCTTTACCATACTCATTGTGATACATGATATATTCTGCAGAACTAGGAAATAAATTCTTTAATAATAACGCATTACTAGCTGCAATATCTTTTTGTCCCAAAGTTTTAGCAACTTTAATGCTAAGCCATAAATATGGTGCTGTTGGTCTTTTATTTTGAATATTATAAAATTGTTCTAAGTGATGTTGAGCAATGTTAAATTCACGTTGCTCTATAGAAATCTTAGCTAATTCTAACAATAAATTAGTTCTTCTAGGATCGTGATGCAAAGCTTTAGTTAAATAATACACAGCTTGTTGGGTGTCTTGATTTTTTAATGCACACAATCCAGCATTATTATAAACTTCTGCAGTTTGAGTATATAATTTATCATTTATAGCCAACACGAAATTTTTATTAGCCTCTTTATAACGATCACGCTCACACAAAAAAACAGCATATTGGTTATAAAACAATCCACTACCTTTACCTAAAGATATTGATTTAGAATAGTGTTTTTCTGCTTCTTTGTATTCACCAACAACTTCCCAAAAATAACCCATACCACTATGAGCTTCCGCTAAATTTGGCATTAACTCTAATGCATGTAAAAATTTCTTTTTTGCACGCTCCGTATAACCTTGCTCTAAATAATTGCGACCTAACTCGACATTTAACAATGCAGCTTTTTTATAATCAATATTTCCCATTGATTTATTGGCAACATTTTTATAACTAGAAGAACAAGATGTAATAAATAATAATAATATCCATCCAGCTATTTTGTACCATCTAATTTTTTTTAAATTATCCATATAAATTATATCCATGTAAATTTTCCTAATTATTATTAAATTTTAACTAAATTTTTATAGCACCGAAAACTCATATGCATTAAGTAATATTACTAGTTTGGGCGGCATAACGCCTACTTCTACTAGTTATATCTTTAACCTTGCCAGCTAACTGCCCACATGCAGCATCAATATCTTGTCCCCTAGTTGCCCTAATAGTTACTACAAAACCAGATTGTATGAGTACTTGACTAAATTTTTTGATCACATCCATACTCGATGATTGATAATTAGTTCCAGCAAAAAAATTAAATGGAATCAAATTAATTTTACAAGGCAGCGATTGCAATATTTTACTTAAATATTTAGCTTGAGCAATAGAGTCGTTAATGTCTTTTAGCATAACATATTCTATTGTAACTCTAGTATTGCGGGTTACACTCACAAAATTTTTACATGCTTCTAACAAATTTGCTATTGGATATTTTTTATTAATAGGAACCAATGTGTTACGCAATTCATCTGTTGGAGCATGCAAAGAAATAGCCAGAGTTACATCACATTCATTAGCCAATCTGTAAATTTCTGGTACTACACCAGAAGTACTAACTGTTACTCGTCTACGCGGTAACGCATAAGATATTTCATCTCGCATAATACTTAAAGAACGTTTTACTGCATCAAAATTTAATAATGGTTCACCCATCCCCATCATTACTACATTAGTGATTGGTTTGTTAAGCTTTTTATTTGCTAACCATAACTGCCCTATAATCTCTGCACAAGACAAATTTTTACTAAATCCTTGTTTACCAGTTTGACAAAAAGAACAATTCATAATGCATCCAGCTTGGGATGAAATACACAACGTAGCGCGCTTAGGTTTTGGAATAAATACAGTTTCAATAATGCTGCCGCCAGATACTTCCACTAACCATTTAGTAGTGCCATCATTAGCTACATGTTCACTAATTATTTTAGGTGGAACTATTTCGTAATTTTGAATTAAAGTATTTCTAAGATTTTTGCTTAAATCTGTCATTTTAGAAAAATCATCTATTCCAAAATGATAGATCCATTTAAAAATTTGGGTACCATTATAAGGTTTACCGCCAATAGCCACCATCATTTCTTGTAATTCTTCTTTAGTTAGACCTAATAAATTAATTTTCACTAAAAATCTCACACTCAGCAAAGAAAAATGCTATCTCTATCTTAGCGTTTTCTAAGCTATCTGAACCATGTACCGCGTTATTATCGATGCTATCTGCAAAATCTTTACGAATAGTACCAGGTAATGCATCCATAGGATTAGTAGCTCCCATGATTTTACGATTTTGTTCAATTGCATTTGGCCCTTCCAATACTTGTACTATAACTGGACCTGAACTTATAAATTTTACTAAATCTTTAAAAAACGGACGTTCCTTATGAATAGCATAAAATTGTTCTGCTTGTTTTGGGGTAATAAGCATCATTTTAGCAGCAACAACCTTTAGTCCATTAGCTTCTAATCGTTCGATAATTTTACCTATTATATGTTTACGAATTGCATCAGGCTTAATAATAGATAAAGTTCTTTGTAGTACTTTTTTTTCAAGTGACATATGTGCTCCAAAATAAAATTTTAAAAATTAAGGTATTCATTCACGTGGGTAGGTATTTTTTTAATTTATGAAGCATCCTGACAGCATAAAACCTTGAATTAGCCCAAGGACTCCAGGAATGGTGCGCAATAAATTAAAAAAATACCTACCCACGTGAATGAATACAAATTAAGAATTAGGGAGTTAGCCTATAAGCCGGGTTCTGTCTAGTGCAGTCATTCATCTGGGATGCTTGTCACCAAGCACCTCTAGCAATCTACCCAAACTCAGTGCGGATCACACTATAGAGTTCCTATTTGATCTTACTCCAAATGGGGTTTACCCTGCCATTTACGTTACCGTAAATGCGGTGTGCTCTTACCACACCTTTTCACCCTTACCCAACTAATTCACCCTTCCTACAACCCTCCCTCTCCATTTATGGAGAGGGAGGGGGTGAGGCGGCTAATCCACCACCCTCACCCCGCCCCTCTCCCGCATGCGGGAGAGGTGGAAATTGTAAGAAAAGTGATTAGATTGGGCGGTTTGTTTTCTGTGGCACTATCCATAAGCTCGCGCTTCCCAGGTGTTACCTGGCATTTTACCCTACGGAGCCCGGACTTTCCTCTATCATGTACACAAAGCCAATAACTAAATATTGCCTTAATCCTGACAGCGACTGCTCAGCCAACTCCCAATTCTTAATAGCTATAAGCATACCGCTTTAGAATACTAACATTCAAGCGAAAATACGTTATTAAGTGAATTATTTGATATAAGTAAGCATGTTGACAATATTTCATCCAATCGTGTAGTTAACTACACGATTGGATGAAATAAGTATGGTAATGACATTTGTAATTAATTATTCTGGACGTTCACCGCGCTTATGTGACTTATGCTTACTTGTTTTATGCCCCTCTTGAGGATATTTTTGGTGCTTTTTAGCATGGTTAGCATGTTTTTCATGTTCATGAAGTATGCCAGAAGGTCTAGCGGCTGTTTGATGTTCAGAAGTATTATGGTGGTGTGATTCACTTTGAACAACTCCACTCACTACACTATTTACCACATTCATAAAAGTTTGATATGCATCCATTATTTCTGGCAAATGTTTTAATAAATTTGTTAAAACATTTTCTATATTTGCGCCCATCATACTTCCTAAAATATCTGAATTATTATCATCGCTTGATAATCCATCATGTTTATGTTTTTTAGAATGACTACTATCTCCAGAAGTATGGCTACTAGTTGCTTGTTTTAAATCACTATACCTATCTATTGCTCGCTCTGCATGGAAAATTAATGCTCCTAATACAGGAAATAATCGCTCTGCCATTGGTTTTGTGTGTGGATTATTAAATAAATCCTCAAAAAAAGCCCCGTTTTCTTGAACCATTTCAGCTTGTTCTTTTAAAAACGCATTAATATGATTAAATAATTCAATATTTATCATATTATTGTGTTTTGCTAATTCTTCTTGATATTTTTGAGCTTGTTTTTGTAATAATTGCATATATTCTTTATTTCTTGCATCGCCGTTTGCTCCAAATACCCCACAATCTAAAATAATATTACTAATCTCAAAAATATTATTTAATGCTTCTTGCAAATGTGAATTAGCTACATTTATTAAACTTGGGTTTTTACGATGTGGCATGATTTACCTCTTTAAAATTGGTGTTATAATTATTTTTATTATTAAATTTATAATCCTATATATAAAGACTATATAAACATCAATATAGTTCAAGAATCTCAATATTGTTATATGCACAACTAACAATGCAGGTACACTCAATAGACCTGTCGCCAATTAAAACAACCAGTCACTACAAGGCAAATGTATCTAATTGCCAAGGATCATTGGTTCTTGTTATTAAACTGTTTTTGCTTCAAAATAGTATTTTTTAAAAATCTATTAAAATTACACATTAAAATCTAGGGTATAATTAACAAACTGTGAAAAATATAATATACGGATTGTTATCCAATTTAATTTTTAAAATTTTTTTGCGCAAATCGCAAGGTGCTAGACGCACTAAAAATAAATCATCCTACAACAATAAAAATTCTTGGTTAACAACATTTTTATATGGGTTGTTAGGTGGTGTAATAATTACTATGCTAATAATTATTATATTTAATTATGGCAAAATCACTCCTAAATTACCAAATAAAAAATTACACTCATTTTCCAAACCGTTCTTGAAAAACACTAAAGAAAACAATCAAAACAAAAACAATCAAAAACCTAAGTTAACAACCAATAACACCGTTAACAATTATGATTTTTATAATTTGCTTCCTAATACACCAGTATCACCAGTATCTAGCACTACAAATGTAACTATAAATAATAAACCAACCAACCCAAGTCAATATTTTTTACAAATCGGAACGTTTAGAAAAATAGAAGAAGCTGATGAATTAAAAGCCAAATTAGCATTACATGGTTTCGAAGCAAATATAGAAACTGTAACCCTAATCAATAAAAACATAAACTATAAAGTATTACTTGGACCATTTGCTTCTCAATCTATAGTTACAGAAAAAAAAGAACAAGTAGATTTGGCTGGATTTAAAAATACCACTATAAAAATTATTTAATCATTAATAATATATTAGAAATATATAGAGAGTTATAAGATGAATAAAAATTGCGATCAATTACATGGAACAACAGTAATTAGTGTCAGACGTAACAATAAAGTAGTAATAGGCGCTGACGGTCAAATTACTTTTGCAAAATCTATGATTTTAAAAAGTAATGCTAGAAAAGTTCGTCGCTTATTTAAAGATAAGGTTATTGCTGGTTTTGCAGGTGGCACCGCTGATGCATTTACTTTATTTGAAAAATTTGAAGCAAAATTAGAATCATATTCCGGAAATTTAACTAGAGCAGCTGTCGAATTAGCTAAAGATTGGCGTACCGATAAAATGCTACGCCACTTAGAAGCCATGTTATGTGTAGCTGATGCTCAAGTTTCTTTAATAATAACTGGTAATGGCGACGTTATAGAACCAACAGATGGTTTAATGGCAATAGGTTCTGGCGGACCATATGCAAAAGCCGCCGCCGCTGCTTTATTAGAAAACACTAAATTAGATGCCAAAAAAATTGTAGAAAAATCCTTAGATATAGCATCTAGCATTTGTATTTTTACCAACGATCATCGCACTATTGAGGTAATTGAATGGAACACTTAACTCCTAAACAAATTCAACTAGAACTAAACAAACATATAATCGGTCAAGACAAAGCTAAACGAGCAGTCGCTATTGCATTACGTAATCGCTACCGTCGTTTAAATATTCCTCAACCTCTTTGTAACGAAATTACTCCAAAAAATATTTTAATGATTGGGCCAACTGGTGTTGGTAAAACTGAAATTGCCAAACGCTTAGCCAAATTAGCTAATGCTCCATTTATCAAAGTAGAAGCAACTAAATTTACCGAAATAGGCTATGTAGGCAGAGACGTAGAATCTATCATTCGTGATTTAATAGACGTTGCAGTAAAAAACACCAGAAACGAAGCCTTTACTAATATTAAAGATCATGCTAACTGCATCGCTACAACACGCATATTAGATGTACTACTACCATCAACTAAAAACATTAGTGATCCATTAAATTTAACTAATGATTTCAACCAAGATCAAGAAGATTATGCCTCAACTAGAAAATCATTTTCTGAAAAATTACAAAATGGCGAACTAGACAATCAAGAAATAGAAATAGAAGTGTTTCAAAGCTCTATTGGTATAGAAATTATGGCTCCACCTGGCATGGAAGAAATGACCAACCAATTACAAAATTTGTTCCAGAATTTATCTACAGAAAAAAAACGTCTTAGAAAAATGAAAGTTAAAGATGCATTTAAACTAATCAGCGAAGAAGAATCATCAAAATTAGTTAATGATGATGAATTAAAAACCCAAGCAATCGAGCGAGTAGAGCAATCTGGCATAGTATTTATAGATGAAATTGATAAAGTAGCTCAACGCACAGAAAGAGCTCATGGAAGTGATATATCTAGAGAAGGAGTACAACGCGATTTATTACCATTAATTGAAGGCTCAACAGTTTCTACTAAATACGGCATGATCAAAACTGATCATATATTATTTATAGCTTCTGGTGCTTTTCATTTTTCTAAACCATCAGATCTTATTCCGGAGTTACAAGGTAGATTACCAATACGAGTAGAATTAGACGCTTTAACTACTAATGATTTTATAAAAATTTTAACAGAACCTAATGCTAGTTTAACTGAACAATATTCTGCATTATTAAAAACCGAAGGGGTAAATTTAAAATTTACCAAAGATGGTGTAGAAGCTATTGCAAAAATAGCATGGGAAATTAATGAAAAAACAGAAAATATTGGTGCCAGACGATTACACACTGTATTAGAACGCACTTTAGAAAATATTTCTTTTGATGCATCAGAACTTAAAAATAACACTACTTTCGTTATAGATAACAAGTATGTACTGGAACAATTACAACATATAAGTCAAAATGAAGATCTATCTAGATTTATTTTATAGTAGACTGTGTAAAAAACTTATACTTTTATAGGTACAACAACATGAACAATTGCATATTTTGTAAAATTATCAAAAATGAATTACCTGCTGAATTTGTATATCAAGACGATATAATAGCAGTATTTAAAGATGTTAATCCAAGAGCCAAAACTCATTTATTATTAATACCAAAATTGCACATCAAAAGTTTAGCTGATTTAACTTTAGAACATCAAAAAATTATTACTCATGCAGTATATAAAATTCCAGAAATAGCCAAAAAATCTGGGCTATCTGGATTTAGAACAATAATCAATACTGGACGAGATGGTGGTCAAGTAGTTGACCATTTACATTTTCATATTTTAAGTCCTATGTAATACATTAATTGTATTTATTCACTGGGGTAGGTATTTTTTAAACTTATTACGCACCATTCAGTGTGTTAATAGGTTTAAAATGTGTTTTTATTCTTTCAGGATGCTCCATAAGTTTAAAAAATACCTACCTCAGTGAACAAGTACCATTAATTATTAGTATCAAATTAAATAAAATCTGTACTATTAACAAACAAGTATTAGGAATGTAACAAAAAATTAAAGAAATAATCTAATAATTCGATAAAACATTTAAATAATTAATAGAAACATAAAAATATTGTGTTTTTTGATTAACATCGAATTAAAGGATTAGGTATGAAAAAATATATCGTATATATGCTAATGATAACTTTACCAGGATTTAGTATCAGCTCTTATGCAGCAGACGCTCCTCCAGCTGATTCCACTCTTGTTAGCGCTGCTTTTGTTCCTTCAGATTTTATGCAAAAAACTGCAACAACAATTTCAACTATAGAATCAAGCATCGACTCTTTTCTTAAAAATAAAGAAATAGACGATCTTAATTTTGGATTACACATTATTAATTTTGATTCATCTCAAATACAAAATCCTCAACAACAATTTATCACAGATTTTAGCAGAATATATTGTAATCCAGCATATGAATCTAGTCTTCCAGAATGTAATCAAGAAAATAAAAATAATACAGGAAGAATATATGCTAATTTACGACCATCAAATATGTTTGATCTTACTTATAGCGATACAGATCTGCTATTGGCTAAAACTTTAGTTCGTAATCTTGTAGAGCCATTTCCAAGTACTGAAATAAATACCATGTTAGCAAACCCTAGCGACGCAAAAGACACAGATAAACAAGCTACACTAGCTAACCTAATAGCCCCACAAGCTGCATTAATGCTGGCTACAAATAGTTTAAATGAAATTATGGCAAGAAGACAAACTCATGAAAATAATCCAAAATCAATAATGCAAATGATGCATGATGAATCAGCTAGACGTTTAACCGATCCAACTTGGATTAAAGGCATTAGCAAATTACCAACCGATCAACTGCTGATGGAGCTATTACAAGTTGAAGCATTTAAACTTTGGATGGAATACAATAAATTCACTCAAAATGAACGAATAGAAGCATTATTAGCCACATTATTATCTTCACAAATTTCAACTGGCGCTAAAATGGGACAACAGTTAGATAAAGCTACCGCTGGAGGAACTAAGGCTGCTGCTGAAGCATCTAAAAATCTACCTACAGCACCAAATTAATAAATATATTAAATTAATCAGAAGCAGAAAAATATAATTCTGTTTCTGATTTAACTTCTTTATGTAACAATACAATGGCTATTAAATTTGGAAATGCCATTAATGCAGTAGATAAATTGGCAACTGACCATACAAAATCTAACTCTAAAACAGCTCCAGCTAAAACAAATGCTATAAAAATCCAACGATAATAAATTACAAATTTAACTCCAAATAAATACTCTACGCTTTTTTCTCCATAATAAGCCCAAGCTAAAATAGTAGTAAACGCAAACATTGCTAAACTAAAAATAACTATAATATTAAACTTACTATTAACACTACCAAAAGCTAACATTACTAGCCTTGAACCTTTAATTAAACCACTATCATCAACCGCTCCAACAACTTTGGTTACAACTAATACTAAGCCTGTTATGGTACAAATAATCATCGTAGCTATAAACACACCTGCAATAGATCGCATACCTTGTTCTACTGGACTATTTGTTTTAGCGCTAGCAGACGCTATTGCTAAACTACCTAAACCAGCTTCATTAGCAAAAATTCCATACTGAGCACCATTTTGCATAGATAACCAAATAGTTGATCCTAAAAAACCACCAATAGGTGCCTGCCCAACAAAAGCACTTTTAACAATTAAAATTAATCCCGGAATTATATTAGAGTAATTATAAGCTAAAACAATACTGCCAGTTATTACATAACCTAACGCCATAAACGGTACTAAAACTCCCGCTGTTTTGCCGATACTTTTTACCCCACCAATAATTACTAATCCTGAAATTATTGCTAATATAGAGCCAGCCATAAATTTACTCACTGGGTAATATCCAGATATTGCATCAACAACGGAATGAGATTGCACTAAACTTCCTAAACCAATAGCCGTAGTTATGACAAAAATAGCATATATTGTTGCACTCTTTCGGGAATTTAATCTGTAGCGTAAGTAATACATCGGACCGCCAGACATATCTCCGGATGAATTTTTTCTTCGATGTTTTACCGATAATACAGTTTCTGCGTAAGCAGTTGCCATTCCAAACGCCGCAACCAACCACATCCAAAACAGCGCTCCAAATCCACCTACCGCTATTGCAGTAGAAATACCTGCAATATTACCTGTACCAATTGCTCCAGCTAACGCTGTCATCATAGCTTGAAACGCCGTTATATCTCCAGCTTCTTCCTTGTTTTGTGGTGTTTTTTTTAATTTCAAATGGTTTAAAAAAGTTAAGCCTAAACATTCAAATAAATACCTAAATTGTAATCCCTTAATTATTATTGTTTGATGGATACCAACTGCTAATAGTACAATTAATAATGGACCTGACCATAAAAAATTTTTTAGAAGATCAACATAGTTACTACAAGCTTCTAACATCTAAAACAACCCCTCCATTATAAATCAATTTTCTTTAAACAAATTTGTAACCATCTGTACCCACGATTGGGTTAGGGGATTATGTTTATTATTAGAGTTTTTAGTGCTGTCTTCAAATTTTTGCAACAACTCTTTTTGCTCCTTTGTAAGATTTACTGGAGTTTCAACTGTTATTTCACAAAATAAATCTCCTGGCCCTTCTTTGCGTACGGTAGTTACTCCTTTACCACGTAAACGAAATACTTTACCAGTTTGAGTTTCGCCTGGGATTTTTAATTTTACAGGTCCTGTGAATGTTGGAACATCAATTTCTCCACCAATAGCTGCTAAAGAAAAGCTTATTGGTACCTGACAATGTAAATTACTATTTTCTCTTTTAAATACAGGATGTTCCTTTACTCTAACCTGTACATATAAATCACCAGCTTTTCCACCACGAAAACCCGCTTCACCTTCTCCTTGTAAACGAATTTTATCACCATTATCAACACCAGGAGGAATTTTTACTGATAAAGTCTTGCTTTCTTCAACGCGACCATTACCGCGACAAGACTTACAATAATCAACGATTATGGTACCAGCGCCCCCACAAGATGGACAAGTCTGTTGTATAGAAAAAAATCCTTGTTGCATACGTACCTGTCCTTGACCGTGACATGTACTACAATTAGATGGTTTTGCTCCATCTTTGACACCACTACCGTGACATACTTTACAAGCTGCTGGAACATTAAGTTTTATTGTAATATTCGTGCCGTGTATAGCATCTTCTAAAGACAGATCAGCAAAGTAACGTAAATCAGCACCTTTTCTTACTTGCGATTGATTACTTTTAGCAAAACCACCTTCTCCTCTACCACCAGCTCCAAAAATATCCCCAAAAATATTACCAAAAATATCATCGAAATTAGCATTTTGTTGAGCGTGATGCCCGCCACCGTAACCACTAGATGCATCAACTCCAGCATGACCATAAGTATCATATACTTGTCGTTTTTGTGGATCGGACAATACCTCATATGCTTGTTGTATTGTTTTAAATTGTTCTTCTGCTGATTTATTGCCAGCATTCCTATCTGGATGATACTTCATGGCCATTTTACGGTAAGCTTTTTTTAGATCCGCATCACTTGCTCCTTTATCTATCCCCAATACAGCATAATAATCTTGTTTTTTTTGTGACATCTTATTTCTTATCATCTTTAATTTCTTCAAACTCCGCATCTACGGTGTTGCTATTATTTTTATCAGTTGCAGATCCAGACGCAGCTGCTGCATCCCCCCCTGTTGGAGTTGCATTTTGCTGATTGGCGGCCGCTGCTGCTTGATACATATGTTCAGCAAGTTTATGTGATGCTTCTTCTAACGCACTAGTCTTTGATTCAATTAATATTTTATCATTACCCTTGAGTGCTTCTTTTAAATTAGTAATAGCATCAGTAATACGTTGTTTTTCGTCATTAGCAACCTTATCTCCAGAATCTTTAATCGCCTTTTCGCTAGCATGGATTAAGGCATCCGCTTTATTACGTACTGTTACTAAATCATGAAATTTACGATCTTCTTCTGCATGAGCTTCTGCATCTTTTACCATTTTATTAATTTCTTGCTCAGACAATCCACTAGATGCTTTAATTTCAATTTTTTGCTCTTTATTAGTAGCTAAATCTTTAGCAGAAACTCGTAAAATTCCGTTAGCATCAATATCAAAACTCACTTCTACCTGTGGAACACCACGAGGTGCTGGTGGAATATCTTGTAAATCAAATTGACCTAACAATTTGTTGCCAGATGCCATTTCCCTCTCACCTTGGAATACTCGAATAGTTACTGCAGTTTGATTATCACTAGCTGTCGAAAATACCTGATTCTTTTTGGTAGGGATAGTAGTGTTTCGTTCTATAAGTTTAGTCATAACTCCACCCATAGTTTCTAATCCCAAAGATAATGGGATTACGTCTAACAATAACACGTCTTTAACTACGCCAGATAAAACCCCAGCTTGAATAGCCGCACCTACCGCTACTGCTTCATCAGGATTAACATCTTTTCTTGGTGGTTTACCAAAAAAATCTTGCACTACTTGTTGAACTTTAGGCATTCTGGTTTGGCCGCCAACCAAGATAATAGACGAAATATCAGCTAGACTCTTCCCAGAATCTTTTAGTACTTTCTCACAAGGTTTTAATGTTCCCATTACTAAATCATCTACTAATGATTCTAATTTAGCCCTAGTAAGTTTAATGTTTAAGTGCTTAGGGCCAGCTGCATCAGCTGTAATATATGGTAAATTAATATCTGCTTGTTCTCTAGAAGACAATTCTATCTTGGCTTTTTCTGCACCTTCTTTTAAACGTTGCAAGGCAATGGAGTCATTTTTTAAATTAATATTTGATTCTTTTTTAAATTCACTTACTAAATAATCAATAATTCTCATGTCAAAATCTTCACCACCTAAGAACGTATCACCATTAGTAGCTAACACTTCAAATTGACGTTCTCCATCGACATCAGCAATTTCAATTATAGATATATCAAAAGTACCTCCACCCAAATCATATACTGCAATTATCGCATTACCAGATTGCTTATCTAAGCCATATGCTAGTGCTGCAGCAGTTGGTTCATTAATAATCCTTTTTACGTCTAAACCAGCAATACGCCCAGCGTCTTTTGTAGCTTGTCTTTGAGAATCATTAAAATAAGCAGGAACAGTAATAACTGCAGAAGTAACTGGTTTACCCAAGTAATCTTCTGCTGTTTTTTTCATTTTAATTAATACTTCCGCAGAAATTTGTGGTGGGGCTAATTTTTTATCTTCTACTTGTACCCATGCATCACCATTATCTGCTTTAATAATTGTATAAGGCACTATATCACGATCTCGAGTTACAACTTCGTCCTCGTAACGACGCCCAATAAGTCGTTTAATAGCAAATAATGTGTGCTTTGGATTAGTAACACGTTGATTTTTCGCAGTACTACCAACTAATGTTTCTCCTTTGTCATATGCAACAATGGAAGGAGTGGTTCTATCGCCCTCACTATTAGTAATAACTTTTGGAGTAGTACCTTCTAAAATAGCTACACATGAATTGGTTGTACCCAAATCGATACCAATAATAACTTCTGACATAAAAACTTCTCCCATTAATTTAATATCTAAATATTTTTAATTATTAATCTACACCCATCCCAATCTAATTTCAGGGATTTCCTAATATTAATTAAACAAGTCCAAAACTAAAAAATTCAAGCCTTTTTAGCAACAACGACTCTCGCCGGACGTAATACTCTATCGTGTATAGTAAAACCTTTTTGAACCACAGCTAATATACTATTAGGTATAGCACCCGGTTGATCTTGTATAGAAATAGCCTCATGCATCGCTGGATTAAACAGATCTCCAATCGATGGATTTAGCATTGTAACGCCAAACTGTTCCAAACTGTCTAACAGTAATTTAAAAGTAAGCTCCATACCATCTTTTAAACTTTTAAGCATATTGTCATTCGAATTAGAATTATTATCAATATTGGATAATTCTATACCTCGCTCTAAGCTATCTAAAACATTTAACATACTACGTGCCAATTTTTCTGTACCATATTTATGAGCATTCTCTACATCTATCCTGGATCGCTTACGAATATTTTCTTCGTCAGCTTTTGCACGTAACAATAAATCCCAATTGCTAGCAGCCTTATTTTCTGCTGCAGATAAATCCGCTTGCAACTCCATTATTTTTTGTTGTAATTGCTCTAAATCTAAATTTTCTTCTAGATCTGGTCTTAATTCAGTATTTTCGTTCATATAAAAAACAACCCTTTTATTAACTTTACTAAGTGTCTATAATTAATATTTCAACAACTTATACCTACATCATATATATATGGGCAAATTTAAAAATATTTACTTGTTTGCAAAAAAATTTTCATTAAATTCACTTAACAAACAAAATTTTTTAGAAATAAAGGACGCCATAAATCATACTATAAATATTTTACATACACAAAACTGCAATCTATATTTTGACGCAACTTGCAAGCAATTTTTAACCAAGAGGCCGGGGCGTGGACAGAGCCCAACTCCTACAAATTATGATTTAATAATTGTTATAGGTGGAGACGGTAGTTTATTGAATGCCATAAGAGAGACAATAGATCTCAAAGCACCCATACTTGGGATCCATAAAGGAAGATTAGGCTTTTTAGCTGATTTAAATATTAATAAAATTAAATCTAACTTAACTAAAATTTTGTCTGGTAAATATATCGAAGAAAAACGCAGCCTATTATATGTTAAAATCAAAAGAAAAAATAAAACAATCACTAGTTCTGCGGTAAACGATATAGTTTTATATAATGGTAAAATACCTAGATTAATAGAATTTCAAATTTTTATAGACAAACAATTTGTTTTACAACAACGGGCTGATGGTTTAATTATTACAACTCCAACTGGATCAACAGCTTACTCTTTATCGGCTGGTGGCCCAATTTTATATCCAACTTTAAAAAACTTTACTTTAGTTCCACTATCCCCTCATACACTTAGTTCTAGGCCATTAGTAATTAGCGAAGATAGTTTAATTGAGTTAAAAATTTTACATAACTCCAATACTACTGATTGCGGCTTAAGCTTCGATGGTCAAAAAAATATTCTTCTACAACCTAACGATCAAATAACTATCACTAAATACCCCACGGAAATCAGATTAA
>CAIJNR010000132.1 GCA_903822055.1 uncultured Francisellaceae bacterium
CATTGTTTATAAGATATATTGAATCTTTATTAATATTAATGTTTCCGCCCTCTACCAGCGTTAGCTGGAGAGGGCTGTAGTAAGCGTGACTTATTAGTTGAGAGTGTTTGGGTGAGGCCTAAATTAGCAAATGAACTGTTCGCTGGACGGCCCTGTAAGAGAGAGTATATATTTAGAAAAAGTATATAAAACATGTTACACTCATTTACTAAAATTTTAGTTAAAATCGAAAATTTAAATTAAAAAACAATTTAAGTTATATAGGTTAATAATTCGAGGAGCGTTAAAAAATGGTGTTGAATGCAAAAGAAAAATTTAATGTTGTGCAAAAATTTCAACGTACTCCAGTAGATACTGGTTCATCAGAAGTTCAAGTAGCTTTGTTTTCAGCCAAAATTGCTTATTTATCAGAGCATTTACAATTACATAAAAATGATCTTCATTCTAGACGGGGTTTAATAAAAGCGGTTAATAATAGAAGAAAATTGTTAAGTTATTTGAAACGCACTAATCATTCTTCTTATGTTAAGTTGATTCAAGCGCTTGGTTTAAGAAAATAATATCTTGTACAAATAATTTTTAATAAATAATAGATAATTAAAAGGGACAAAAGTGTTAGTTAGAAAATCTATAAAATTTGGAAAATACGATTTAGTTTTAGAAACAGGGGTAATAGCACGTCAAGCTACTGCGGCTGTAATGGTTGATGTAGCAGGTACTATGGTATTAGTAACAGTAGTAGTATCACCAGAAGTTGCTGACGGGCAAGATTTTTTTCCTTTAAGAGTTGATTACCAAGAAAGAGTTTATGCTAATGGTAAAATTCCTGGTGGATTTATAAAGCGAGAAGGGCGTCCTTCAGAACGGGAAATTTTAATTTCTAGACTTATAGATAGATCATTGCGTCCATTATTTCCTGAAGGTTTTTTAAATGAAATACAAATAATTGCTACAGTAAAATCATTTAACCCAGAAGTGGATCCAGATATTTTAGCTCTAATAGGTGCATCAGCAGCTATTTCTATTTCTGGAGTACCGTTTAATGGTCCTATGGGAGCTGCTAAGGTTGGCTATAAGGATAGTTGCTATTTAGCAAATCCAGAAGTTAGTGACTTAAAAAATTCTAAATTAGATTTAGTAGTAGCTGGTAATAAGTCTTCTATATTAATGGTTGAGTCTTCGGCTCATGAATTATCAGAAGATGTTATGTTGGGTGCCGTGATGTTTGGTCATAAACAAATGCAAGCTACCATCCAATTAATAGAAGATTTTGCAAGTGCTTGTAACAATACTCCTTGGGATTGGAAGCATCCTGCAGAAGATGTTGCAATAAAACAACAAGTTAAAGAAAATTTTATTAATAAAATTGAGGCAGCTTATCGTATAAAAGATAAATTAGTTCGCCAAAAAGAATTAAAAAATTTACGTACACTAATTAGAGATCACTTTGTAAATCAAACATTAGAGCCAGAAAAAAAACCAATGATGGTTAAATCCATTGCTAAAATTGTTGAGTGCTTAGAAAGCGATTTAGTGCGTGGCAATATATTAAATAATGGTATTAGGATAGATGGTAGGGATTTAAAAACTATTCGTCCAATTACTATACAAACTGGTTTATTACCTAGAACTCATGGTTCAGCATTGTTTACTAGAGGCGAAACTCAAGCAATCGTGGTTATTACATTAGGTACTGGTAGAGATGCACAAATAATAGATGGTTTAATGGGCGAAAATAAAGATCCATTTATGCTGCACTATAATTTTCCACCATTTTGTGTTGGTGAAATTGGTCAAGTTGGTAGCCCTAAACGTCGTGAAGTCGGACATGGCAAGCTAGCAAAGCGTGGTGTGCAGGCTATCATGCCTTCCATAGAAGATTTTCCTTATGTTATTAGAATTATTTCTGAGATAACTGAATCTAATGGTTCAAGTTCTATGGCGACTGTTTGCGGATCAAGTTTAGCTTTAATGGATGCTGGGGTACCAATTAAATCTGCAGTTGCAGGTATTGCTATGGGATTAATTAAAGAAAAAGAAAAATTTGCAGTAATCAGTGATATTTTAGGTGATGAAGATCATTTAGGTGATATGGATTTTAAAGTGGTTGGTACTCAAAAAGGTGTTACTGCTTTACAAATGGATATTAAAACTGATGGTATTACAGAAGAAATCTTGTCGGTAGCACTTGAACAAGCTAGAGATGGTAGGATGCATATTTTAGAAATTATGCAGAAAAGTATTAACAATCCAAAAGCAATATCTCCTTATGCTCCTATAATCATTAAAATGTCTATTAATCCAGATAAAATCAGAGATGTAATAGGTAAAGGCGGGGCAACTATTAAGTCTTTAATAGAAGATCCAAATTCTACTAACATAGATATTCAAGAAGACGGTACAGTACAAATTGTGGCACCTAATTATGAAGTTGGCCAAAAAATTAAAGAAAAAATTGAAGCATTAACTTGCGAAGTAGGTGTTGGTAAAATATATGCTGGCAAAGTAGTTAAAATCGTAGAGTTTGGTGCTTTTGTTAATGTTTTGCCTAACCAAGATGGTTTGGTACATATATCACAAATTGCAAATCATCGTGTTTCTAATGTTTTTGATGAATTAACCGAAGGCCAAGAAGTACAAGTTAAAGTGCTAGAAATAGACAAACAAGGTAGATTAAAATTAAGCATTAAAGCCTGTTTAGAAGCCGATAGCACAGAAAATGTATCGCCTATGTCTAATGACGAAAAATCAGAAGAAGGTGTAGCTAGATAGAGTTCTAGCTTAACCAGGAGACTTTGCAAACACAATAGGTAGATATAGCATAATAAGTGTACCAGTAATCATATAAGCTGGTACGTAATGCCCAATACGAAATAATACAAAGCTAAAAGCACTTATTAAAAGGATCCCTAAAATATTACAAAACCCCACAATAAATTCGTTGCCATGAATTTTATTTGAATACATAGATTTAGCTAATGTTTTGATTCCATAATAACCAATTGGCAGCGCTAAAAAAGATATCATTATAATTGCTGGCCAAATATTTATTTTTACAGCAGTTAATATAATAGCAAAAATTAACAATACCCCAGCAATAACACCTAAAAGACCAGTTTTTTCCCCCCATCTAACCACCAAAGTTCTTTTGCCAGAGGCTTCGTCAGTTTCTCGATCAGGGATTTCGTTGGCCATAATTAAACAAAAAATTAATGTTCCCATTAATATACTTAATAAAATAGCTCCGCGCGATACAGTATGTGCTTGAATATAATAAGATCCTAAAACTAATACTGGACCAAAATTAAGCCAAATTGCAAGCTCACCTAATCCACGATAAGCAAAACGTAAAGGAGGTGCTGTATAATAAAAAGAAGAAAATATTCCAACGAGACCTAATGCTAATATTATCCAACCATGAAAATAAGTTAATACCATGCCAATTATAATGGTTATTCCATAACAGATCATGCCAGCTCTTAGAATAGCCGATGGTGTTAACATGCCAGAGACTAAAACTCCACTACCACCAGCATACGCATTTTTCCCAGTATTTTTAAGAACATCTGCCCCATGACAATAATCGTAGTAATCATCGATTAAATTCAATCCGATATGATGACAAACAGTAGCAAATAGCACAGCGCATAAAGACCACCCATTCCATTTGCCAGATTCTAAAACAGCATTTAACGTTCCTAATAGTACTGGCAAAAAGGTTGGGAAAGTAAAATGGAAGCGGATAGCTTGCCACCACATTTTAATGTATTTTGTATGTTTCATTGAAGATCCTTAAGTTATATAATAAATTCCGGCAATTTTTTGTTAACCATATGTTTTTCTAAATGTATATATTGCGGTAATCCATTATGGTATGGAGGATAATCTTCTCCTTGGATAAGAGGCAACAAGTATTCTCGGCATTGATCTGTTATACCAAAACCTTCTGGGTTAATAAAATCCCTAGGTAAAGTTTTTTCTATATTAGCTACTTCACTTAAATTTGCTGTTTGTATTTCCCAAGAATATGGGTTGTTATTGGTTCTTACAATAATAGGCATAACAGCGTTGTGGCCAGCAATTGCCATCTCTACGGCAGCTTTGCCTAGGGCGTAAGCTTGGGTGACATCCACGTTAGACGCTATATGGCGGGCGGCTCTTTGTAAATAATCGGATACTGCCCAATGAGTTTTAAACCCTAATTCTTTGTTAATTAAATCGGCTAATAATGGAGCTACTCCTCCTAGCTGGACATGCCCGAATTGATCTGTAGTTTGTGAGTCATTTTTTTTAGTATTGTTTATTGTTGTGCCGTCATGATTGCGAATACCTTCTGAGGCTACAATTACGCAATATCCAAATTGTTCTACACAGATTTTTACTTTATCGCAAAATTTTTTATGATCAAACGCAAGTTCTGGAAATAAAATTATATGAGGTGGCATAGATCCATTAGAGGCTATTAAACCGCTAGCTGCTGCTATCCAACCAGCGTGCCTACCCATAACTTCTAAAATAAAGACTTTAGTAGAATTTTTAGCCATTGATGCTACATCTAAGCTGGCTTCTAAGGTAGAAATCGCTACATATTTTGCTACAGAACCAAAGCCAGGGCAATTATCAGTAAAAGCTAAGTCGTTATCGATAGTTTTTGGTATACCAATACATACAATTGGGTAATCTAACTTTTTTCCAATTTGAGAAATTTTATATGCTGTGTCCTGAGAATCGCCACCACCATTATAAAAAAAATAACCAATATTATGGGCTTTAAATACTTCGATTAAACGTTTATATTCATTAGTGTTTTTTTCAAGATCTTTTAATTTGTAACGACAAGAACCAAATGCACCAGCTGGGGTATATTTTAATCCACTAATATTTGAAGATGGCTCTAATGATAAATCAATTAAATCTTCTTGTAAGATCCCTATGATACCATTAAGTCCGGCATATACTTTACCAATGGAGTTAGATTGTTGGTTAATTATGTGGATAGTTTCTATAACTCCACAGGCGGTAGAATTGATTACGGCGGTTACACCCCCAGATTGGGCATAGATGGCATTAATATTTTTCATGATGGAGCGAGTTCCTAATAATGTATAATTTAATATATCAATTGTATAAATTAATAAAAAGTTTTATAGATCTATTTTTACTCAAAATAAAACCACAAGATATTATATATTCTAAATTATTATTAATAGTTCTTATAGTCATAGATTTTATTGTAAATTATGAGGCTAATCTAATTAGTATTAAAATAATTAATCTAATTAATAAAAAAGATATTA